>JACPPR010000012.1 GCA_016190895.1 Chloroflexota bacterium
CCGTCATTCACCCGGTAATCTCTTACATAGCATATGACTCTGAAACGGAAACAGTCAATGGAGTTTTGTCGTATTCCCTAATCTAATTGCCGGCTTACCCCTGCTTCTTGGTGTGGTTAGGACCGATTTCAGGGTAAAGAGTAAAGAGCGGATTTGACCAGAGCTGAGTCCCGGCATCAATACCCACTTTAGTTAGCCGATAGTAGACTCGCTCCGGAGCGGCAGGATAGTTATCTTGGATTGCGGATGGCTCTGTTCTATTTGTTGGTTCGACCCAGCCCAACCGTTTAAGCACACCGAAATACATCAGGAATGAGTGGTAGCGCATGTGGGTAAACTTACGGGACAGCCTCTTTAGCTCACGCTCGTAGATTCTGTCGGCTTCCTCTTCTGTAACATCAGCGCCGCTTAGTACCATGCGGCTGATGATCCTTTCGGCACGCTCACGTGCCGTCGCCCGGGCCAGAGCTTCTTTATATTCGAAGTTAATGTCAGCCTGGGCGGCGCCGCGGCTGGAGTCAATCTGAGTTGAGCCTTCTGGTCCATTACCCAGGAGGTACTGGCGGATAAACCAGCCGCAGCCAAACGGCCGGAGGAAACCACCCCTGCCCGGTGTCAGTCGCATTACCATCAGCTATGCCATCCTAGCCATTTTGTTAGTCGTTTGCTCAAGTCCATCAAAGATTTTCGCGGAGACCTTACGTATGGCTGCCAGGTTTGCTTCGAGGACTTTCTTATCCTCCGACCAGAGAGCCACATAAGGAAAAGACCGGGTACCGGTGTCGAAGCCGAAATGGGCTCCGATAGTAAAGGCCACACTTTCAGCGATAGTCTCGGCATCCCGCCGGGGTATCTGGAATACTCCTTCAGAGTAGTAATGGGCTACCGCGTGAAGCACAGTCTTAAGCTGCTGGGCGCGGGATTCTTCAGGCTTAACCCAGATGGTCTTCCCGAAATACATCCCCTTGATTTCAGGGTCCTGATCCGGCCGCGGCTCGAAGCTCACCTCAACTCCTTCTGCTTTAACCAGATGCATAATTTCCTTGAAAAGATCTTCATTTGCCTCGCCGGTAAGCGCTGGCACTTCGAACTCGGGGAGGGATTTACCTTCCGTCTGGCTGAGATCAAACACGTGGACCACTTTGAAATAGAGTGGTCTTAAGCCACCACGTTCCCGCTCTCCTTCTTCACTTTCGTTTTCTTCAGGTGGGGCAGTCTTAGCTCCCTTGGGAGGCATGCAGGGCGCCAGAATAGCGATCCCCTTCTCTCCTTTCTTAACCCAACGGCCCACATCTCTCCATGTGCCGAAGCCAGCGACCCGGGTAGCATCCGGCTTCTGGAGCATTATCAGTATCAGGTTGCCGATGCTGTAGTCGTGGAACTTCGCCATCGTGAGCAGGAAAGCGCGGAAATTGTCGCTCTGCTGGATGCCGTCGACGCCCTCTTTGAGTCTCTTTAGAACCTCATCGATCTTGCGCTCTTTTGTCTCCGGCTCAACGGCGAAATTGTAATCCGGTACCGGAGCGCCAAACCATCGGAGCAGCTTATAGTCTCCGGGAGAGATTCTTTCGCAGATTTCACCCACTTCATGGGAATCACCACAGACGGCACATCTTATAGCAGTGGTCCGGCCTGCTTTCTCTCTCCTCGCGGGTTCAGAGAGAAGAAGCGCCTTATTGCGGTCGGTAAACATTGAGCTGGCCACATCTTTAACCACTCCCACCATGAAAACGCCCATTAGAGTAACCCCCATAAAGGAAACCATGGGGGAAACCCAGTCAGGGGCTGCCGGTACTTCCTGAAGAGGCAGGCTATCAGCTGAGGCCCGGCTGCCGCTATCAATACCTTCAAGTTCACCAGCGTTAACTTCGAGAAAGTAGCAAGCCGGCAAAGTCGAGCTCACATGGTAGCCAGGCTGGACATTGCGGTAAACCTCGGTGACCACTAATTCTTCGTTAAGAAAAGCGATATCAAGAGGGAAGAGCATCGGTTCGGTAGTGACAGTGACAGTCTGCTCAAAGCCCAGGTCGAAGAGCATGCCCGTGCCCTGTGGTATTTCGGGAATGCCACCCAGTCCCTGTGTCAGTTCCCAGGGAGCTTGAGCCAAACTGGTCAGCCATTCCTTATCTGAAATTCTTACTGTTAGTTGTCCCGCCATCTACTCATCATCTCCAAAGGCTTCTCTTATTTCCTCATCGGTAGCCTCTTTGTACTGAGTCTTGGGCCTCAGGAAATCCTGGCTGTTAAGCCGGTTGAAAAGGTCATCAATCATCTCCTTAGGAAGACGTATCTCGGCAAATGACCTTTTTACCTTTTCCCTCCATTCAGCGTCGGTAATGACACCCTGTCCCATAAACAGAAGCTTCATCATCGTCATCAGGTGGTTCATGGCAGCTGCAATTGGCAGGTGCCCGGATTGAGGCTCCTGCCAGACTAAATCACGGATTATCCACCGGTCCACAGTCGGGTTCTTGGCCAGAATCTCCTCAATTTCATCTCTCCATTTTGCCATCAGCTCCTCCTGTTGATCTTGTTCAGTATCTTTTCCAGGTCCATCTGCTTCGCTTCGTAGTCTTGCGTACCGATATCCGAGCCGCCGAACATGGCCACGTCAAAATTACGGTGCCATGTGGCTGAAGCCTTGAAATCGGTCTTCTCTTCGAACTTCTTGCCCCGAGCAGCCTTTGCTTTCATACCGGGCGGGGCAATAACCGACATACCCTTGAGAAAAGACTCGCTGGTGGTATCCTCCCGGTATCTTACCGGGGCATTACCACCAAACTCTTCATGGTTAGCGTATTTACCCATCTTAGTTTCCTCCTTGCCACAGCTTCTCGTACCATTCCTTTTGTTCCTCGCCTGACACCTTCCGGTATTTCATGGTAGTGGTAATGCTCTGATGGCCCAGATGTTCCTGAAGCAATCTCAAGCCGTCTCCGGAATCGTCAAGTTTCACAGCATGAACGGCGAAGGCATCCCTGAGCTGGTGGGGACTGACGTTGTGCTGTTTACCGCTTTCCACGTTGACCAGCTTTGGCAAACCCGCCTTCTCGGCGCAGTCTCTGACTATTTGCCAGGCCCGATGACGGGTTAAAATGAAAAGATAATGTTCACCACTCTTTTCTTTAGCTCCACCGCGGCTAATGTATTCTTTGACCAGAGCCAGGGTGCTCTTATCCACCGGCAGCGACCGGTAGCGGCGATGCTCTTTCTCCTGGGCGACGGCCTTATCGACCTTCAGTCCACAGACCGGGCAGAACTTGTGCATCTTACCCAAGCTGGCACCGCACTCAGAGCAGGACAACTTTATCCTGGCTTTCAGGTGTTCGATGGTCACCGTGCCCTGTTTGAAGTCGATGTCATTCACCCTGATGCCCAGCGCTTCCGAGACGCGGCAGCCAAGGTGAAAAAGGAGCCGTATCAGGAGCTTGTCCCGCAGGTACTCTGCTGCCTGCTCAAGCCTCTCGATCTCTTCCGGCTCAAGGTAGGCTTTCATACTTCTTCGGTTCCTTCGTTCATCTGCTGTGTCATCGGCATAATCATCCCCAGCATCATAACCATCATCAGCATCGGCAGCATGGATGAGAACATATCCCCACCGCCGCTCGTATTTCCCGAGACGATGATGACATTGTCCTGCTCGGCTACGGCATTGGTATCTTCGATCCACACCCTGAGTCCGTAGGTGCCGTTGTCGATACCGCCCAGGGATTTGGCGATGAGGATGAAGTCAACCTCGCCGCTCCCATCGGCCGGCGTTGAGGCGGCAAGCAGTTGCACTTCGGCCTCTCCTACACACGAGTTAACCAGGTGCTTGCCGAGGATGTTAGTGTAGTAGGGGCCGGCGAGCAGTTTCACCGCAGTATTCACGCCGACAACGTACTTGAACGAGACGGTCACCCGGACCTTCTCCCCGACGTTGAACATCGTGGGCTCGAGAGCCATTGGAGTGAAGACAATATCGAGCGTCAAACTATCCTCCTAGACCTTGGCGAAATCGGATATCTTGAACTCAGTGATATTCGGCTGGATTCCGGCGATGGTCAGTGCATTCTCATAGCCGAACAGGTAAGGCGTGGTAGCTTCACCGGCGATGCTGGGACTGCCCCCGAAAATCTTGACGTAGATATCATCCCAGTTGGTGCCGATACCGGTCGGGATGGTGAACGTATACGAATCGCTGACATTCGGAGACGATGGGGGAGAGGTCACCTGGGGCAGGTTAAATGTGGTCCTCTGCACCAGCCTCTCGTCGAATCCGAAAGTTCCGTAGATTCCCAGGCAGTAATAACCCGTTACTCCGGTAATCGCCGGCCCGGTGTACTTGAAGGATATGGTTACCTTCAGCCTGTCACCGGGAGCCACGGCCACCTGCTTGGGCGCCGGGTTCATGTACGCGAGCGGGACGTAGACTCCGCCGGCCATGGTATAAAACTTCTCGGTATACTGGTCGTAGAAGATGCGCTGACCCGTCTGCGGGTCCACGTACCAGCCGGGCAAAAGCAGGGCCTGCTCCGGTGGGTTCGCGCCATCCTGCAGTACTCGAATCGTCTTGAGACCTAGATCCAGTGTTTTCAGTGTCATGTTTTCCTCCTTAAACCTTGATGTAGTCCATGATGCGGAAGTCGGAGATAGCCGGCTGGGGCGCGGCGGCCAATTCCACCGTCTTCGTCATCTCGTCATCGAAATGCCATAAGCTGTCGGCGCCGTACCAGTAGCTGTAAGCGTGTATGGTCACTCTCCCGCCGGGCATGGTAAACGAGCCGTAGAATGAAAACGTCTCGCCCGGATTGACATTAGCGTTCTCTACCGGAAAGTCGATATAGGTGCCCGGGGGAAGACCGGCATACTCGGGGACACCCACGACCTTGATACCGACAGGAGATGAGTAGAGGTTCTTGATCCTGACAGTAACGTTTACCAGCTCTCCCGCGGCCGCCTGGGCAGGAGCAACTATTTCGACAATATCGGCATACTGCGCCATTCATCTCTCCTTACCTGGCAAGACTCATTCCGAAGAGCGAACCCAGCGGAATATATACAAGCGCCCGCCCGGCTTCATCGAGACCGGTCACATTCAAACTGGCCCCGGCTACCCAGGAGGCAATCCCAACGATGATTACTAATATGGATCCCCACCAGGGAATCGGCGATGTCTTCCGGAGCTCGGGGCTATGCCCCACGGCGCGACAGCAGGTGGGGCACTCGGAAGCATTGCCGGCGATGTTTACCCCGCAGTCCGGGCAATAGTAGTACCGTACCGGCGTCCTGGGATGTCTGATTGCCGTCGAAACAGCGTAGGCCATGAAACGCGGCACCGTCTTGAGCGATGTCATAGCAGAACCCCCTTCATCATTCCGATCATGGTAGTAGCCATCATCAGGGCGCTCATGGCGCCGCTCACGTCGCCGGACGGCGTCCCCAGTTCAGCCACCTGCCCGAGCATAGTGCCCATGGCCGGCAGACCGAAGCCGTAGGCATTGTCTTTGTTCACCGGCGCCCCCTGGGGCTTGGCAGAGAAGTAGAGGGCAAACTGGCGGGCATCGGTCCAACGAAACAGCCAGCCTTCGCCATAAGCCCGCCGTCCGCTCTCCCAGAGGAGTCCGGCCAGACCTGAAAGCGTGGGCGCGGCAAAGCTGGTTCCCGACTTCACCAGGTACTCGTCATCGGCCTGGTGGCTGGCCATCTCAAGGTTGGTACCCCAGATGACAAAGTCGGGTTTGGTTTCACCCTGCACCGTGGGGCCGCGGGAAGACTTCTCCCAGACAGCCAGCTCACCTGAAGTTTCCACAGCGCCGACTGCAACCACTTGCGGGTCGCAGGCGGGCAGCATTACCGTGGTCATCTTCGGGCCGGAGTTGCCGGCCGCCGCGATAACGTCCAGACCATACTCAAGGCTAGCCTGGCGGCAGGCCGCCCGGACCGGGTTATCGGGGTCGCCGTCATCCTCGCCGCCCAGACTTAGATTGATGATATTGGGGTACATCTCGTCTGTCGGCCAGAGTCCCTTCGTTCTCGCCCGGGCGGCCAGGTCGCAGACACGGTCTATGGCGAGCACGATACCTTCGTCGCTGCCGATTCCTTCGTCGTTGATCACCTTGATGTTCATCAAGGACGCGCCCGGCGAAACCCCGGCTTTCTCGCCCAGGGCGTGCATGCCCCCGGCGACCGCGAAAGCCACCTGTGTCCCATGACCGAAGACATCGCCAGGGGTTGGCGAATCGGTGAAGTTAGCCTCATAGACCACCTTGTTCGCGAGGCTCTGGTGCGTCTTCCTGATGCCGCTGTCAAGCACCGCCACAGTGAGTCCGACCCCGGTGAGCGGCGGCGAGAAGTAGGAGCGGAGCAGGTGAAATACGTCGGAAATCGTTTCCACGGCCGGCGGCGCTTCCGTCATCTGCTCGGTCTTGTACTCCCTGATTGGTTTGACCAGCAATCCGGAATTAGCAGAGAGGACTCTTGCCTGACCATCCGTCAGATCGCAGAATACCTGCCCGAGCAGTTTTGTCCTTGCTATGCTGGCAGCCCCGATTCTCTTAAGCTCAACCTCAAGCTGAGCCGGGGACAAACCCTTCGACGTTATCGAGTAGCGCATTTTCATCCCTCCTCGTTACCATGTTTTGACTATCTTGGCGACCACACCGGCTCTATCCGGGTCCTGGTCTAAATATTCGACCAGCACATAGTCTCCAATGGCGATGCGCCCGGCCACCCACTCGTCCCGGACATGCTGGGTGATGTAGCAGTCTAATGTGTAGTCGGTGCCCTGCCAGTTTCTTCTCACGGTCGCCGGCTTGACAGCACCTACATTGACTGCTTGCAGTATCGCCCAGCAGCCGAATACCGGCGGCACAAACCTGGGTAATCCTTTAGTGAGCAGGCTCATTACATTTCCTCCAGCATAAAGTCGTAGTCCAGCGCCATGCCGTTGTCGGCAGACCGGTTGCTCTGCAGTTCCACCCTCACCGAATCGTGAATGCCCACCGTCCCGTTGACTATCCACAGGCCGTCGGGATCAGTACCTTTGTTAAAATCCTCCTGGTAGACTTTCCGCTCGACGCCCTTTACCCGCATATATAGTCTGACGGTTACTCTTCCTCCCGGAGTGAAACTGTGTACGCTCAAAAGCAATGAATGGAGCTTTTTCTTTGCGCCGTTGAGACCAATAGTCGCCACGTCGGCGCCGGTCTCGCCGCTGGTGGCCGTTCCGGAGTTCCAGTTGGCGGTGACCGTGCCGGATGCCGGAGCTTCTCCGGACAGCCTGTCAAGTTTTGATTCAATGGAGTCGAGTAGGCTTTTCAGCGCTTCCAGCCCTGAAGTCCCGTCATCGAGCTTCGCCTGGATTGCGTCGGTGAGAGCCTTCAGAGCCGCTAAACCGTACGTTCCGTCGGTTAGCTCTCCTGCCAATGAATCAATGAGCGTCTTGAGAGCGGGGAGTCCGGCTGTGCCGTCATCCAGTCTCGTCTCAACTTCATAAACAAGAGCCCTTAGAACGGATAGGCCGTAGGCGCTACTGTTCAGGTCGCCTTCTATGGCATCCAGCAAAGTCTTCAATGCCGCCAGGCCGTGAGAGCCATGAGCCAGCAGGTTGTCTACTATCGCTTGCAGGCTGTGGACGGACCGGTTGAAGGTCTCGGCATTGTCCTTGTTCTTGAGCTCGGCGATGGCGCCTTCGAAATCCATCATGCTTCTTCCTCCAGCAGCATCTTCAGGGACGGGTCGAGCACCGCGGACGGGGCTTCGACAACTTCTTTCAATGTCCTGAAGGTCATGTTCGCCCCCGCGGCTACCCCGGCGCTGTTCCTGGCGAGCGCCCTGAAGTGGTAGAAGGTATCGGCTTTCAGGCTGGCTATGGGCTGCACGAAACCTACCACGCTGCGCCGGCCGCTCTGCCACGGCGTCTCATTGCCGTAGTTGGGCGTCAATCCCCACTCGAAGCGGCAATCCGAATCTTGCCCTCCATCATCGGTAAGGGATCCCTGAAGGGTGGCTTCGCTCAAACCGATGTCCGAGGCTTGTTCGGTGTCGACTGCCGGCAGCACGGCAGGGGTAGCAAAACTCTGGTCCGAGCCATAGCTTGTGCCGTTGGCGTTAGAGGCCACAGCCCTGAAGTGATAGGTGGCTCCGGGCTGAAGGCCGGTTATCGCCTGCGCAAAGGACTGTCCCGTCGACCTTTGAACGGTGGGAGTAACGAAGCCGTAGTTCGTATCCGGACCCCACTCAAAGCGGCAGTCACTGAGCAACCCGCCGTCGCTGTCCAGCAGACCGTTGAGCGTGGCCGAGGTTATCGCCACGTTTGTCGCGGGCAGAGTTGAAACTGAAGGCGGCGCTGCGTAGGTTACTTCGACATAGAGCTGGGTACATCTAGCCGAGATGAGGCCGCCCTGCCAGTACGCCATGTTGTAAAATCCGATGCCGAGAAAAGCCTGCATAGCGTTTACGGCGGCAACAGTCCAGGCGCCGCCCGTATTGGGATTGGCCGGGAAGTCTCTCACGATAGTGATGTACGAGTTGGAGGAGAAGCTGTCGTTGCTGTAGTAGTTGAGACCGTTGATGCGCACACCCAGCCCTACGGTAGTCGGATAGGTGCCGCCCGGGTTCATGGCTTCTCGTCTTACTATGGCGACCACACGGACGTTCGTGATGACGATGTTGCTGAGCGACAGGTCCGCCAGCTGATAGCTATCGTAGTTGGTGCCCGTCGTCCCTCCATACCTGTGTATGTAGCTGGCGTCGTAGTCGGCCACGAGCTCGGAAAGCTTGTTCCAGTGTATGCCGTCACTTGGATAGACGTACAACTGGACAAGATCGCCGTTTGCGTTGGGGCGGAGTATCTCTACCGGCATAGCAGTCGTCTCCTGTTAACACAGATATCGAGATTAATGTCTTGTATCAAAAGCCTCACGGTATGTCCCCCTCCAACAACGAGAAAAACGGACCCTGGAAATACGGTGGAGTCCTCGTGCTAAGCGTCTTGAATACTCTGTCGTTCCCATAGCTCAAGCCAAAGCCGTTGGAGGCCAAGGCTCTGAAATGGTAGGTGGTGTCAGCCTCCAGGTCAGTCAGTACCTGGGAAAACCGTTCTCCGGCCCGCTTGTCCTGTACCGGCGTGATCCTGCCGTAGCTCTCGGTTCGTCCCCACTCAAAAGCACATTCGCTGGGAAATCCGCCATCATCGTCCAGGTAGCCGTTAAGCGTAGTCGAAGTTACTCCTACTCCGGTAGGCGGGTCGGTAGATACCGTTGGCTTCGGCAGAGCTGGCGGCCAATCGGTCAGCATCGCCGTTTGACGCCCTCCGCCTCCGGCGGCTCTGAGAACGACGGGACTGGTCTCAGTCAGCACTGCCGACTGAGAGCCACCGCCTCCAGCAGCCTTGGCAACAATGGGGCTGGTATCGGTCAGAACAGATGACTGCGAGCCGCCACCTCCCGCGGCTTTCATCACTACGGGATTCGTTTCTGTGAGAATAATCGATGCCATCACTCCACCGCCTTGAACGAGTAAGTCACGGTAATCGCCCCGCCCGGAGGTATCATGACAGGCGAGCCGAGAACATCCCTGACGATGCAGAAATAGCGCCAGTTACTGCCCTCGTAGGCATGTCCGTACACACCGAATTCACTTACTGCGATGTTGGCTGCGCTCTTGTTTATGCCCGTTCTGGTCAATTTGAAGGCGGACTCAGTACCGTCAACGGTTGGAACTGTCGCGTAGCAGCCCAGGTGGTCGAGCTGGCCGGCGCCAGTGCCCTGGGCGATGGGAGATTGGAGTGTAAAATCCGAGATGTCGATGGGTGTATTTCCCGTTCCAAACCTGATGCCCTCGTTGACGTTGCCGGCACCGGCATAGAAAAGCGGCGCGGCGCCGCCGAAGCTGATGGCGCGGTTCACGCCGCCCGTATCCTTGATCGACTGAGGCACCCTCGACATATAGCTGAAGATAATCTGGCTGTAAGCCTTCAGGAAGCTCCTAGCGGGCTCCTTCAACCTCAGGATAGTCTTGCCGTCCTTGTCGGTGATGACTACTTCGTATTCCAGGTCTTTACCCATCATGCGACAATCCTTATCGTGTAAGTAATAGTGATAGCCCCGCCGTCGGGGACATTTTGCGTGATGAGGTCCCGCGCTCCCATAAACGGGCGATTGGGGTTACCAGGAGGAATATTCTCAACGGCGTAGCAGTAGATGCCCGCCTCAGCCACGTTTATAGCGCCGCCACTGTTATTGACAATCACGCGGCCGAGCTCGAAGGAACACACATTACCCACTACTCCGATGAAGCTGAATGTCATGCCCTGGTGCTGCATCTGCCCGGCGCCGGCGCCTTCGGCGATGGGAGCGATGAGAGCGTACTGCGCGATGTCCACGGGCGTGTTACCGGTGCCGACCCTGATACCGGTGGAAACGTCTCCGATGCCGGCATTACACTGGAAGTTGGATGGAGCTGCCAGCAGCGACCTCCAGACGTTGCCGGTGTCAGGCGTTGAGACACCGCCGGGAGGGCTTCCATTGATGCAGAGGATATGGTTCCAGGCCCGGACAAATGACCGCATCTCGTGGCGCTCACGACTCAGAACTTTTCCATGCCGGTCCCTGACCACGGCCGTAATAAGCGACACGGTCTTTTCAGGCATAATCGAGCTAGTTGTGTGATGCGTCTTTATTTCTTCACTTCTTTGCATCGAAAAACTCGCATAGAATATATTTCAATGTTCCGGCCGTCTGTCTCATCGAGACTTCCAGTCCGAAGTTGTCGGGCATAGCCGTCAGCCTGATTACCTTCCTGTCGTCCGGCTGAACGCCAGAGTAAGAGCTCATCCAGGTCGTCTTGTAGCTGTCACCGCTCTCCAGCCTCGTCCTGACCCTGATATCCACGGTGTCTCCTGCTTGCATCGGGGAAAGGTCGATTTTGCCACCGGCAAAGATATAGGCGACTTCATGCGATTCTTCATATACCGGAGCGTAAGCGCCGGTCATCAGCTTCCATCCCGACTGGGGAGACCGGTTCAGCTTGAGAAACAGGTCGAGGAGCGACTGCACGTTGGCTTTTTCCTGCTTACCTTCTACATAGAACTCTCCGGGCATTACTCCTTCCTCCCTTCAGGCAGCGCCTTGCGTCCGGTGGTGAAAGCCGAGTCAGCTTTCTGATCTTCAGACGTTTTAGATGAACCGACGACCATGCCCAGCATCATCACGGGCAGCATTATGGCGAACAGGGAGCTCCAGTCAAAGCCTGTTTGTGAAGTGCCCGGCGCTCCTGGCCACGAAGGCGGCAAGCCGGCTGCCGTTGCCTGCGGCGCGATCAGCCTGGTCGCCGCCGAGTCGATTACCTCTTCTGTCTCCCGCTCAACCAGGAGAATAGCCAGGTCGGCATCGCTCTCGTTGAAACGCAAGGCTCCTCTCAGCCTGATGAAGTCCTGCGGGGCCACCTTGAACCAGGCGTAGCCAAAGACCGGCACAGCCTCCTCGCTGACCAGAGTTTCGCCCCGGTAAAGCCGAGCCATCAGGGCATACTCCTTTTCAAGTGGCGTCGGGTTGGCCACGTAAATAGTGCAGCCCAGGTCGAAGCCCGGAGCGTAGGTTATCCAGGGCGGCAGGTCCCAGAAGATATCGCCCATGGAGCCCGACATGACGCTTACGGGTGTCATTTCAGTATGACCTCCTCGCCCTTCAAAGCCTTCTTCGCCAACGAGAGCGCCCAAGCGCCCAGGGCTACCATAATTGCGATGTCGATGGCTCCGGCCACCAGCCCCTGCCAGAAAAGCGGCTGGTACTGTGCTGGCTGGTAATCGTATTGTTGCGGGTATCCGTTCATGCTTCGGACTCCTCGATTTCTTTCGGCTTCTTTCTCGGTTGAGATGGCGCTGGAACCACCTTCGTTAGCAAAGAGATCATCAGGACCATCCCGCCGATGTTGACGAGACCGGATATCAGGCTTTTCAGCGATTCGGGCAGGATAAGCCAGATGCCGGCCGCCAGTATAGGCGGTAGAGTGGTAATGACCAGTATGCCGATGATAACCGGCAGCCAGGCGAAGCCCTTCTGCCAGGCGAGGTAGACTGTAGGGCTGGACTCATTCGCGTAGACGAAGAAAGGGTAGCCCGGCCAGGGCTCGACATTTTCTGCTTTAAGAGCCTGCTCCAGTTGAGCCAGAGCCTCTCCGGAAGGTATTTCCTCGAAGTCGAGCCGCATCAGGAAGAGGGCGCCTTCGGAGGAGCTTTCCTCAAGCGGGCCGAAGGCGCCCAGGTCCTCAATTCTCTCGGCCTGACCTACTGGAACAGCCTGATATCCCGGCGGCACCATCGCATAGGGCATTTTTTAAATAACCTCCCCATGCTTTAGACCAACCGTCTGGCTTTGCGGCCGTACACGTTCAGGATGGACTTCCTGTCGGCAGTAGTGCCGCCGGCTGCGGTCACTGTACCCACTACCGTGATCTTGTCGCCTCCGACCAGTCTCAGGTCGGCGCCGAGCTGTCCGGCCGACTTCAGGTCGTAGTTGACGTTCTGACTGGCGGCTAGGTCGGTGCCGAGGTACTTCTTGTCCACGGTATCCGTCTTGGGAAACTTCGAAATACGGATATTCCCCGAGATTTCGGCCTCGGTTACCAGGTTGAAGCGATTGACATACCAGACCTCGCCGGCGGGTATCTCGTATTCCTTGGTCTTAACAGTATCCTGGGCGGAGCCGTTGGGGACGGTAACCTCGATCTTCTCCCGCTCGTCGACGCGGTCCTCGGTGTGCAGGGCTTCGGCTGCTAGCAGGGCTTCAGTCAGCGACTGCAGCGGCAGCCCCACCCAGAACCCCTGGGTGTTGTCGTAAACACCCAGAAGGGTAAGTACCGCATCGAGCGGGGGCACCCAACCCTTCGGAGGGCGCGCCCCCGGGTAGCCGGGCACCTGCTGTGGTGTAAACTCTTCAGTCATTATTTGAACCTCCTCTTTGTTGAATTTATGGATTTCCGGCTAGGCCTTGGTTGAGCCGGTGATGCCCTTCAGCATAGGCGTAATAAGGCCGAGCATCAGGATCATCATGATCATCGGCATCATGCTGCTGAACATCCCCGAAAAAGGGTCGGTGGTCTGCTGGGGATAGTAGCCCGATACCGTGCCGTACTGGTACTGCTGTGGGCGGATTTGCTGTCCGCCGAACTGCTGAGCGTTGAACATCGTTTCTTTCCTCCTCTGTTTATTCGTGATGCCTTAGTCCTTTGCCGGCGAGGTAATCCCCTTGAGCATAGGCGTGATAAGCCCGAACATCAGCACCATCATGATCAGGGGCATCATGCTGCTGAACATCCCCGAAAAAGGGTCGGTCGTCTGCTGGGGGTAATAGGCCCCCGGACCGCTGACCTGTGCCGGGCCGTACTGTCCCGGCGCTACGGGACCCGTGATTTGCTGTGGTCTGAACATCCTCTCCTCCTGAATTTAATATCCTTGAGTCTCTGTCTCGTTCCCGGAACCCGAACGCTCGCGAGTCGTAACCGCCACCCCGGTCGTCTGGTTGCTGAGTCGGGCTACGGGGGAAGCGGCCTAGCTGCGATAGGCAGCTTTCATGTTCTCGTACATCTTGTCGAAGAGCTCCTCGGCGTTCTTGGACACGATCTTGACCCAGTTCTGGATGGGAGCGGCTGAGGCGTTCACGGTGACGCCGAGATAGGTGCTCAGCTTGTCCGCCATCTTGCGGGGGGCCAGGTCCGAGCTGACGCTGTCGATGAATTTCTTCTTAGCTGTGTCTTTAGTTGCCATCTGCAATACCTCCTGTTAATCTTTCCGAACTCAGACCGGCCTGGTGGCATCCGGACTGAGTTCAGGAGGCTGCAACCTCGGTCAAAAGGAAAGGGGGTTACCTTAAACCTTCCGACCGAAGGTTGCAACCCCCTTTCGTCCCCGAAAGCTTGCGGTAAAAGCGAAAGCCCTGAGAGCCAGCTCTCACCGGCAAGCTCTCAGGGCTCTATTACAGAAATACCACGCCCGCCCAAAGCCGTCAAGTCTTTATTTACGTATAGACATTTGCCGCGGGTTCGGCGGTGCGTCCTTTTTGGGCCTGATGACGAGGTCGTTATCGTTGATGACGATTTCGACCTTGTCTCCAGGCTTGAGGCCGGCATAGCGTATCCAGCCTATCGGCAGGGTCACGGCGATGGCGGCTTCACCGCTGCGGAAAATGGTTCGGTCAACTACCTGGGTCATTTGTCTGCCCTCCCTCCGTAAGCCTGCAGGATGTTTTGAGCATACCTCAAACAACCCTCCTGCAGGGGAACGGGCAACGCCAGGAACCGTTTCACCCTTTCAGCCTGCTCCTCTTTCTCCTGCCTGGCCGTCCTCCTGAGTCCGGGCTGCGGAGGCACGTTGAACAGATCCTCGATCGCCCTGGCTGCCAGGACAAGCTCCGCCCGCGCCATCAGACCCGCTCGCCGGACATGGCAAACATTGTGTAGAGCAGCTGTGTCAAATTGTTAACGATGGCATCCTGAATCTGCGGAAGCAGCTGCGCCGTCTCTTTGTCGTCAGTGGAGAGGGAAAGCTCGATACGGTTGCCGTCCGTATGAACGACATACTTTATCTTGCGGGTGAGTTGCTGCGCCTGAGCCAGCTGCTCCATTTGTTGCGGGCTGAAAAAAGCCATAGGATTCATTGCCATACCAACCTCCTGATTTCGTTGTTTTTTATTGCTTTATTGCGTTCTCTTGTCGACCAATCCCGGGTTTACCATGCCGCCGTTTTGGGCGCCGCCGAACATCGACGTGGTGAACTGGTTCAACATCATTTCCAGTGTTCGGGCTATCACTCCTTGAACGGGTTCCGGCACTGTGGCGATATCTGCTTTTTCCTTCTTCACCTCCTTCAGTTCGTTGATTCTCTCATCGATATGCATGGTCGCTCTGGCTGCCGCTCCTGCGGCAGCCGCTTCGGCGATACCCATGCTCGACTCCTTGGCTCTGGCGACGGCTGCGTCCAGTTCTTCTCGCGATTTCTCCATCATCTCGAGTACCGGCCTGGCCATAATAGCCAGAGCTTCGGCTTCCGTCTTTCTTACCTCGGTCATCCGGTGCACCATCTCAATGGCGGCGGCCCATTTCATCAGCGCTCTGAAGTCCTTTTCTCCGTTCACCCCATCCTCGACGGCCATCTGCCAGATGACGGCTTCCGGTGCGATCATCTCCCCCTTCCCGTTCTTGATCACCAGGGGAATGGTCGAGACCTTTTCTTCTTCAGACTCATTCTTCGCCTCCAACTCCTTTGAAATCACGTCCCGTACGGTCGTCGGGCTATAACCGAGTTCCTCGACAAGCTGTTTGAAAGTCAGCCCGCGGCCCCGGTGATTGCGTATCTGGTCGGCGATGCTTGGTTCCTCATCCCGCTGAGGCTCTTGCCGTGGTTGCGGTGCCAGCGCTTTCTCGGGAGCCGGCTGTATCGCCGTCTCCGTCTTGCCGCCGGTTCCCGGCTCCTGGTATTGCTGCCCGTTCTGCGCCGTATCTCCGGGCGCCTTTTCCACCGCCGGAGTTGCCGGCTGATTTATTACAGTCGACTGGGCATCGGTTTGCTTTGCTCCGGGAGTCGAATCAGGCTCGCGTCTTTCTACAGACGCCGGTACCGCTACCGCCGGGGCGGATTCTCCTTCCCCTTTGGCCGCGGTCGGCCCGGTCGTCTTACGATGGACGTTGCTGTGTCCTCCCAATCCCTGCATGGTCTTAAACTTCCTTCCGCACGTCTTGCATTCAAACATCGGTTGCCTCCTTGCGCTATTTTTTCATTCTCTCAATCGCTCTACTTGGGGAAGTCACTCTGTGACCTCCGCTTGTGATTACGACAAGTGATTACGTGCCTGTGAATACGATGACTGTGAATACGAGCATCTACCTTAATTCCCCCCTAAATATTTTGCCAGTCGCCGTTTTCCGGCCGTTTTTCATGGATTTTAGCCTCAGCTTACACCCCCTCTCCCCCCCTCCCCTCCAGGGCAAACCTGATCGCCTTTTCGACGCCGAGTTGAGAAACTAGACGGCCGGCATAGACCGCTTTTCTGACGTCTTGCGTCCGCCCGTCGAGTCCGGTAGCGATCTGCTCGGCCAGTTCCGGACTCGTTCCCTCCCGGCGGACGAGGACGCCCTTAACTACAGTCAGGTACTCTTCCCGGCTGTAGGCACGCAGCTTCCGGATTATGAAGCGGGACCTTAGCTCTGGCGAGAGCAGGTCGGCCCGGTTTGCCGCCGCCACTACCCGGACTTCATGGGTCACCGACATCTCCCTGCCGACCTTAGCCCGAACCAGCCTGCCGCCCTCCATCATGGAGAGCAATCCGGCTGTGTCGGAGGCATTCATTTTATCCAACTCATCTATCAATACAAAACGAGGCCGAACGTCCCCTATCCTGTCCCAAAGTCCTCCTTTCGACGTCCCTGAGCCCACGAGCCAGAGTACGTCTCCACCCGCCGCCCGCTCGATGTCCCACAGGAACAGGCTCTTGGCGAGAGCCGGCGGGCCGTCCAGAAGGACATGAACTGGCTTCTCAGCCAGCAGACACGCCTGGAGAAGCTCTTTCGTTTCCTCATGCCCGACGATGTCCTCGAAGAGCCTATCGGGAACGGACTCCACCTGGCCCGTCTGTTTCGAATCGGCGGCCGCCTCTGCGGATAGCAGCAACCTGGCTTTCGGGCTCAGGCGATAGCCGTGATATTTGTTGGATTCGTAGACATCATCCAAGTAGCCTTCCATATACAGCTTGTTGACTGTAGCAGCGTTCAAGCGAACATCACGGCTTCTCCAGCCGGCCATTCCTCTGAAACTCTCCGGGTCGGTGCTGTCTTCAGCCTCGGCGATGCGCTTCAGTAGTTCAATCGTGTCTTCTTTCACAACCTCAACCTCCTTTGAGAATAGTTAGCGCCACCCTCGGTCTTCTTTGATCGCTTCATAAGCCGCCTGCACCTGGCGGAAAAACAGCGTTGTACCCTTGACGCTCGCGGTATCGGGGTGCAGGTAGTGGGCCAGTTCGCGGTACCGCTTCTTCACCTCCTGCTCGCTCGCTGATGCATCCAGCTCTAGGATGAAGTACGCGCTGATGCCCTGCCGTTGGCGCGCTGAACCGGGCGGGGCGAGGACACCCTTCATCACGTCTCTCAGCCAGTTCTCGGTCTCTTCCCGAAGCGCTTCGTAGAAGCGGAATGTCGCTCGGTTGAAGGGGTTTTCCCGCATTTCCTCGCACCTCCTTTCCTCAGTCGGCCGGCAAGATCAACCCAGCCTCGCTCTTCCTCGGGAACCGGCGGTCCCAGGCGGTCAAAGTCGGGGCACTCCTGGCAGACGGCGAAGACCAGCGGCTCACCCTCAGTGAGACGTCTTAAAGGGAGACCGCCGCCGCTCGACTGGGGCAGAAACCGGTGCCTGTAGCGGCAGCGGATCTCGCTGCCGGTTACCCGTGCGTGGAAACACTCGTATAAGCTTCTTTCCGTCATTTCCTTCTCTCCTCGAGCCATTGTCCGACGGCCTTAAGGTGACGTTCGTTGGCAGGTATGTAGTTGAGGAGCTTCTCCAGGTCGACGCAGTTTTCGCCGGGACCAAGATGGATCATGGGCTTACCTTCTCTGCCCCAGATGGCTAGAGCTTCCTCAATATTCATCCCGATTTTTTCTTCGGTATCCCTTAAAAAACCGTCAACACTGTCAAAACCGTCACTCTTAGCTTCAAAATCCAGTGACGGTTTTTTCTCAGCCGGAGAACCGTCCCTAAAACCGTCCCTAGCTGGCTCCACGCCTGCGAGTGACAGTAGTGACGGTTTTGACGGATTTTCCTGGGATAGCGAGAAGTCGGTTGAAAGCCCGTACCGGGCGGCAAGGTGCGCTATCTTCTCCTGGTCCCAATCGATAATCCGCCGGCCGCCCGTTACCCTCTTCTTCTCGAAACCGATCTGCCTGGTTAGCCAGCCCACTCTTTCCGACGTGAGAACTTGAGCTTCTTCATCCATTTGATTAGCTTTTTCGGCAATACTCTTGCTGGTTAGCTCTTCAACTTGCTCTTTGTGAAGCTCTATCATGGCAGCTAGAACTCTGCCTGCCTGACCTTCACGTCTCCTTGAGAACAGACCTTCCTGCAGCCGCCGGACGAAACCGGTCAAGGCTTCGACCATCGCGCCGTCGCCGTTGAGCATGGCCTTTAGCGGGATAAGTATCTCCTGGAGTCGGGGCTGCAGGTTGGGTTCCAGCAGCTCATTACCGAATGTTTTACCTCTCAACCGCATCAGATTGGCCAGACGGAAGGTCAGCAGCTTGGAACGCAGGTCATCGACTTCCTTTTCAAAGCTTCGCGGTAGTACTCTCGGGATATCGTCGCGAGTGAGCGGCAGCATCTCGGCGGTCAGGCACCGGCTCTCCAGGGCTTCGTCCTTGAAGTGAAAACGGGTGGCTATCAGCTTTGGGCCGAAGACCTGGTAACTCCTGGGAAACCACTTACCATTTTCCTTGTCGGCTCTCAGGACCGGCATGCCGGGGCGGTAGCCGTTGTTCAGGAGCTTCACCATCTCCACCCAGGCGGCAGAGTCTTTGAAATCGGCCTCATCGAATACCAGCGTCCCCCGGAACTCCTCCAGTATCCTGAATATCGGCGCCGGGGTGGTTGCCCCCGAGGCAAAGATAGGGCGGAAGCAGACAGCTCCGGCTACCTGCAGGAACCTGGTCTTGCCGGTGCCCCAGTCTCCGATAACTCTCAAGTAGGGTATTGAAGGAGCAAACTCGAAAACCCAGGTCAGTAGGACATAGAGAGCGGTTATCTCCTCGAAGTCGGCCGGCAGTTCAAGATACTTGTGCAGAAAACCTCTTATCTCGCTGAACAGCCGGGTCTGGGAATCGTAGGGAGCGGCGGTGCTGGCGAAGTGCACTACTTCCCCCACCAGGGCGTCGCGGGTAGGGAAGTAGCTGAACTTGGCGGTGTCGTGCTGGTAGGCTTTCCTGACCGAGCCGTTGAAGCCGACGATGAAATAGCGCTCGTCGCCGCTGACGACCATCTCTCCCACCGTGCCATCGGGCAAGACGAACCCTGAGACGAAGCGCTCCCGGTCCTGCTTCTCTTCAAGCTTGAGTTCGCCCGCCAGCTTTTCGGCATCCTGTAACGTGTAGCGCAGCAGATAGTCGTCGATGCCCGTCTTGCTTTGTCCCTCGAGCTGGGGAAGCTGGATAACGTGAACTGTCGCCCCCTTACGTTTGAGGTGCTCGCCGATGTGCTCCAGAGCCTTTCGTACCAGGTCCTTGGAGACGATATCGGAGTCGAAGGCGAGGTAAACCGTTCTGCCCTTAAGAGCGATATAATCCCAGTCGGCCAGAAAGGTGGTGCCGCCGAACTGGTTCTTGCCCTTGAACCCCCATACCCCGGTGACCGAGATTGCGCAGGCGCCCCTGGAAGCAAGAGCGTCGGCTTTCTTCGAGCCTTCGGTGATCCATAACGCAACATGGGGATTGCCTATCATCTTCTGGCACCGGGGCGGGCAGTCGAGCCGGTTCGAGGAGCCGGACGGAGATTCATACTTGACCGCTTTGCCCCGGCTGTTAGCGCGGGGATTGTCAGGCCGAAACTGGTGACCTGCCTCCTTGCCGTCCACTGACCAGAGCGGAATGAGGATACCGGGAGCTCGCTGCTGGGCAGGTGTAAAGCCGAATTTCTCAAGTTCAGACTTACCCAGGAGACTCCGGTATCCTCTTTCCTTGATCACTTCCATATTGATGCCGCTGCCCTGACTCAAGTGCTGGAAGTGGTCGGTCAGGAGCGCGGGCACAATCTCTGAAAAGACGGGATCAACCATGTTGCTCCTTATTGCGGGATAAAGCCTTTAGCTAAATTAGATGTGCTCGGCCTGGCGTTCCAGAGTCTTCAGGAAGTGATCGAGAGACTCGGCGGTAACCTGGAACGGCGGGGTGAGCAGGTCGAAGTCGCTCAACCGGACGTCCAGGCGGTAGTTTCTCTTGAACCAGTCGGCTACCTGAGAGTCCCGGACATCAAGCTGCCAGACTTTGCTCTTCACCCTGTCCCAGAGGTCGATCAGCGCCCTGTCGGTACTGATATTAGGGCTTGCCGGTTTTCCCGGTCTGAGCGCTTCATCAGGAAATAGGTCGTCCGGGGCTTCGCTGTCCGGCGCCGGCAGAAGCAGTGCCTGTCCGGGCGGCATCTGGGCAAACCTCTGGATTTCGGCCAGCGTGTAGCGAGCGGTAAGGCTCAGAACCCGGACCGTTTTCTTAATTCCCTCAGGCCGTACCTCCTGTTCAATCAATCTGAGGGAGAGAGGTATCATCGAAAGCCGGCCGCAGGCGCCGCGGATAAGCTTCAGAGAGGAGTTGATGTTTACTATGGAATAGACCGAGCTCGTGTCCAACTGGTAGACGCCCAGACCGGGACAATCGGGCAGGAGGAACTGGAGGTTCATCACCCTGCGGCACGGACCTTGCTGGTAATAGACGCACTTGGCGGGGTTGCAGGTGACTTCCCGTAGCTCGGTGGATTCCGATACCTGGCCGGCTTGATCGCCGGGGTGAATATCGGCTCTCGACACGGCAACGAGTCCGTCGCCGCGGCAGATGAGCGCTCTCGTTGCCGAGTAGCATCTCAGGTACTGGCTGGTCCACTGCGTCTCGTCCTCGGTAGGAAACATGACGCGAAGCTCCCTGGGTTTCTCTCCGAAGACCTTCTTTACCTCGTCCGGACAGACGAAGTAATCCGTCGGTGAAGGGTAGGGGATTCCTTCATCGGTTTCCTTCTTGACCCCCAGCCTTATCTTCCCCAGGCGGGGGAGTCTTATGACTTCGCTTACTCCTTTGATTGGCATGGTCAACCTCCATTTCATTTACTTTGCTTACTCCCGGTCCTGCTTCGCCTCGGTCTATCTCGCCCAGGTAAGCCCGGACGATCATCCTCGCCAGTATCCTGAGTCCGGCTTCACGCTTATTCGACTTTGCCTCGGTCACCATTACTGCCTTCCTCGATAAAGAACAGGTCGTCAAAGGTATAGTCTTTCAGATGCTCCAGAATCAGCCGCCTCATGGTTGGAGAGGGTTCCCTTTTGCCGGTGATGATGTAGGACATGTGACTGCGCGAAAACCCGATTCGTTCAGCCAGGTCGCGCTGGGAGAGATTCTCCTTCGAGAGGGCAATTTCAAACGCACGCTGGTTTACCTTGACCCTAACCATCGACATACCTCTGTGGACGAATTGCTTACTGTAGTATATAATGGAGAGAGGATAAGCTGTCAATAGATTTTTGTCACTCTAGATAGCGTTTTGATAGCGGTTGTGTTTGACTTTCTCCACAAAAGGTGCTATCATGGCTATCATGCCTGAAGGAGGTGAGACATCATGGTGGAGAACTTCGGCGAATACCTGAGAACCTTGCGACTCGAAAAGAGGTATTCACTCAGGGAAGTCGAGCAGATGTCCGGGGTATCCAACTCATACCTGGGACTTATCGAGCGCGGCCAGCGGCCGATACCCGGCGCCGACATCATCAAGAAGCTCGCCCCCGTCTTCGACGTCCCGATAAGAGACATGCTCGCTGCCGCCGGTTATCTCAAGGTCGAAGACATTACCTTGACTGACGAGGATGAAGTGGAGATGGCTTTTCAGTACGTGATGAATGACCCCAGGTATAAGTCGGGCACCCGGATAAAGGGCGGCCTTAATACCGAGGTCAAACGCTTCGTTGTGGAGATGTACGAAAAGGCGACGGGGAAGAAGCTTTTGCCGGGAGGCTGACCTGATGACAACGTACTTCAGCAATCTTCGATTCTTCTGTGAGTATATCGCCAACAAACACGGCGGACCGAACCAGGTATCCGAGGATGAGCTAGCGGAAGACTTCCGAACGGTGTACCTCAAAGGTCTGCCTCTTAATCTGACCACGCTCAAGGCGGTGGCCGCCAGCTGCGGCATTAAGCTGAGCGAGCTGGAGAAGATGCCCGGAAATGTGCGCGGCTACCATGAAATGTACGGAGACAACAAGAGCATATACTTTAGGAAAGGGGATGCCCTGAGCGGCATTCAGAATACCATATTCCACGAGATAAGAGAGATGATGGAGACGCTTTTTGCTGAAGTTCAACCGGACTATACGCCGCTGAGGACGAGCGCCCGGCACATCGCCGCCAACCGGTTTGCCGCAGCGGTTCTCTTGCCAAGGTCGGACTTCGAAAAGAAGATATATGATACCGGCTTTGACGTTATCGAGCTCTCAAGACTGTACTCGAAAAGCTGTTCGCAGGTGCTGCTACGGATGGGAGAGGTACTGCAGGGACGGCTGTTCATGTATGCGGCTCTTTATGAGCCGGATAGTGAGAAAGAGTGGCGTGTAGCCTACTGGACCGGCTGCTCCAATGATACCGACACCGACGCTAACGTTTACGGTGGAGACGGCCTGTTTCCCAGGAGAGGCAGAGCAGTCGTCCCGGATTCCCTGGTTGACCTGGCGATAAGTGGTAAGAAACCCCATCTTATCTCACACGTCACCTTGCTTGATGGTGGGGACGACAACGGCCTGGTAGGTATAGCCGAACCGTTGATCATTTCCGGCGCTGTCACCAAGGTGGCATTAGTAGCGCTGCTTGAGCAGAGCCGGGACTTGCTGTTACCGCAAATCGAGCGGCTGAAACCGATAATCGTGAAAGGATTTCACGGGCATCTGTAATACGAAAGGGGGCTGCTATGGAAACTCAAAAGATGGTTGCCATTTATGCCAGGGTATCGTCCGACCGGCAGGACGTTGACCTTTCTATCTCGGCGCAGCTTAAGGCATTAAGAGAGTATGCGGCCAGAAACGGGTACACTGTCATCAAAGAGTTCGTCGATGAGGCCGAGAGTGGTAGAAGCACGGCTAGACCGGCCTTCCGCGAGATGATAAGCATGGCCCGGCTAAAGAATCATCCTTTCCACATGATACTGGTTTGGAAGCTTTCCAGGTTTGCCAGAAACCGGGAAGACTCCATCATCTACAAGTCTCTCTTAAGAAAGCAGGGCATCCAGATAGTCTCAATCAACGAGCCGATTGAGGATTCGCCAGCTGGCCGTTTACTTGAGGGCATCATTGAAGTTATCGATGAGTTCTATTCATCCAACATGGCGCAAGATGTCACGCGAGGAATGAGGGAGAATGCCACGAGGGGCTATTTTAGCGGTGGCTCGCCTCCATTTGGGTATGCTGTAATGAAGGTAAAGGACGGCGTCAAGCTGCGGTCCAGGCTTGCTTTAGAACCATCTACCGCACCGGTGGTAAAGCGAATGTTCGACGAGTGCGCTTCCGGTAAAGGGCTCAAGGAAATAACCAAGGGTCTGAATAGGGATGGAATTGTCACCAGAGGCGGCAAGCGGTGGGGTAGCACAGTCGTACATCAAGTACTGACTAACGAGGCCTATAAAGGGACTCTGGTATGGGGTAAGCGCAGAGGTAACGATCCTGTTAGAGTTGAGAATGCCTGGCCGGGTATCGTTGAGGGTAGCGTTTTTGAGTCTATACAAGCGCACTTGAAAGAGAGGGGTCCGAAACTCTCCAATCCTCGCAGAGTTGCCAGCGAATATCTCCTCAGCGGATTGTTAAAGTGTGGCGTCTGCGGCAAGGCGATGAGCGGCCACAGCGCTAAGTCCGGGCATTTCTTCTATTATCGTTGCAGCAACGCTACCAAACGAGGACCGGAAGAATGTCCAGGGCATTGGCTGCCGAAGCAGAAACTCGAGCGATTCGTTGTTGATAAGGTGAGAAACGATATCCTGAGTGACGATAACCTGACTGATTTAGCTAACATTACTAGGGAAGAAATGGATTCCAGCATCGGGTCTCAAAGGGAGAACCTTGAAATCCTTGAAGGGCAAATAACGGACGCTGAAATCAGACTTGACCACCTCTATGACGCCCTCGAAAAAGGATCTTTCTCTAATGAGGAGCTCGCACCTAGAATAAGAAAGCTACAATCGAGGAAAAGTGAACTTGAATTGGCAAAGCAACGTTTGAACTATTCTATTCAGTCAAAGCTGATTGAGGCACCGGATATTGAAAAAGTGAGGAAGTATGTTGCCGACCTCCAGTCGCTGCTCGTTTCGTCGCCGATTATTGAACAAAAAGCTTTTCTTAAGGAATTCATCAAGAACATCGTAGTTGGCTCAGAAGAAATGACTATAAACTATACGCTGCCTGTGGACGCGGCAGGCACCACAGGGGATGTGACAGGAGTTCTACCTTTCATCATTCATGGTGAACCGGGACTTGTCCTGAGCCTGGTCGGAGGACTTGCCGACATAATTCTATCACGGGTGGTCAGAACTATACTAGCTCAGCTTACTCTTGACGCCCCTTTTACCTTGTGGTATTGTTTACTAAATTGGTCAGAATTGTCATCATAGGGGTGGCTAATGAAGCTTTCGACAAAGGGACAGTACGGCACCAGGGCGCTTTTAGACCTGGCGCTACATGAGACGGATGAGCCGGTGCCGCTGAAAGACATCGCTCAGCGTCAGCAAATTCCGCTCCAATACCTGGAGCACCTGATTAGCCCTCTTATTACGGCCGGCATCTTGCGCAGCCTCCGGGGCGCCAAGGGCGGCATACTGCTCGCCAGAGCTCCCAAGGATATAAAACTGAGCGAGGTCATTCAAATCCTCGAGGGGCCGATTGCCCCTACTGAGTGCCTCAATAACCCGGGCGTCTGTGACCGCTCCGCCACCTGCGTCACTCGCGATGTCTGGGACGAGCTGAAAAAGGCGATGGAAGGGGTGCTGGAAGCGACTACCTTACGCGACCTGGCCGACCGGCACCGCAAGAAAGAAAAGGCGGAACCGCTGACCTATTACGTGTAGCGTCACTGATTTATTTACGTGCACAGGCGGGGACGCCTGTGCTACCGTCTAAAATCCCTCTCCCTTGAGGGGAGAGGGTAGGGTGAGGGTGGCAAGATTACCCCTCACTTTCATCTCTCCCGCAAGGGGAGAGAAAAACTAAGTTGAATTATGATTGACAGGTATTCAAGGCAAATACTTTTCTCTGAAATCGGCGAAGCCGGGCAGAAGAAGCTGGGCAAGAGCAGCGTGGCAATAATCGGCTGCGGCGCTCTGGGCACCGTCATCGCCACGGCTCTGGTGCGCGCCGGTGTGGGCAGGGTCAGGATAATCGATAGGGACTTCATCGAATACCACAATCTGCAGCGGCAGGTCATCTTCGATGAAGAGGACATCAAGGCGGGATTGCCGAAGGCGATAGCCGCCGAGCGTCATTTGAAGAAAGTGAACTCGACAATCGAAATAGAGGGAATCGTGGCTGATGTGAACTATGCCAATATCGAGAGGCTGGTTGCCGGCGCTGATTTGATTCTGGATGGGCTGGATAACATGGAAACCCGCCTCCTTATAAATGATGTTTCCCTGAAGAACAAGATACCCTGGGTCTATGGTGGGGCGATTTCTTCCTCTGGAATGACGATGAATATCATCCCCGGGGAGACCGCCTGCTTCAGGTGTTTTTGGGCCAGCCCGGCGGTCTCGGGAGCATTGACATGCGATACGGCCGGGGTAATCAGCCCCGCCCCCCTCATCATCGGCGCTTTGCAGTCTGCGGAGGCATTGAAAATCTTAACGGGAGCAGCGGAAGTTAATCACGACCTGATAATAGTCGATGTCTGGCACGGGGATTTCAGCCATCTGAAGCTAAGCAAACGTGCCGATTGTCCGTCCTGTCACGGAAAATACGAGTTTCTCGGGGCGAAGTTCGGCACGAGAGCTACTTCGCTCTGCGGGCAAAACTCGGTGCAGGTCTTGAATCCCGAGGCCGGGGAGGTCTCACTGGCAAAGCTGGCCAAGCGTCTTAACTCGGTGGGAGAAGTAAGCTATAATGAATTCATGCTCCGTCTCCAGGTCGATGGCAGGGAGATGGTTGTCTTTCCTGACGGGCGGGCGATTGTTAAAGATACCAATGATGAAGCCCTGGCGAGGGGCTTGTATGCCAAATATATAGGGAATTAGGCGAGAGGCTTGTGTAACATATCATTCTGAGGAGTCCCGATGAAATCGTGACGAAAATCCTCCTTAGTCCCCCTTTTCCAAAGGGGGAAATAGGGCGGAAATGACACATGAAGGCATCTCCCTTTAATAAAGGAAGATTGAGTGGGATTTTCTGCGGAAGGACTAGAATGACACGAAAGACGGCGAGAAGCGAAAGAGAATGATTTACCTGGATAATGCGGCAACATCATGGCCTAAGCCGGAAAGCGTCTACCGGGCTATGGACGAGTTTTTGCGCACTAGCGGCGGCAATCCCGGTCGCGGTGGGCATTCCATGGCAGTGGCGGCCAGCCGGATGGTCGAGGATGTCAGGCTGGCGATGGCTCGCTTTATCAATGCCCCGGACAAAGACCGGGTCATTTTTACATTCAATTGTACGGACTCTCTGAACCTGGGGCTGAAGGGCTTGCTCAGGCCGGGCGACCATGTCATCACCAGCAGTCTGGAACACAACTCGGTGGTGCGGCCGCTGAGAAAACTGGAGCAACAGGGTGTCAGGGTCGCCTGGCTTTCACCTCACCCGGAGCACGGTTTTGTCGCTCCCGAAGATATTGAAAAGGCGATTACCAGCCAGACCAGGCTAATCGTGATAACGCATGCCTCTAATGTAAATGGCGTCATCCAGCCTATCGAGGCATACGGCAGGCTGGCACGGCGGCACAATCTGCTATTTATGGTGGATGCGGCCCAGACGGCGGGCAGGTATGTTCTCGATATCGAGAAACAGAATATCGACCTGCTGGCCTGTTCCGGGCATAAAGGCTTGCTCGGCCCGCCGGGGGTTGGAGTTCTTTATATCGGTGAGCGGGTCGACCTCGACACGTTGCGGGAAGGCGGCACCGGTTCCCACTCGGAACTGGAGGAGCAGCCTGTCGAGCTACCCAATAAATTCGAATGCGGGACGGCCAACACGGTGGGCATTGTCGGGTTGGGGGCGGGGCTGGAGTTTATCTGCCGTGAGGGAACTGATAAGATACTGGCTCATGAGCAGGAGCTTGCCGCTCGCTTACTGGAGGGACTAGCCCGCATCAAAGGCGTCACTGTCTACGGCGCTAAACAGCCTGCCGACCAGGCGCCGATTGTCTCGCTTACCATCGGGTCCTCGGGGCCGGGGGAGGTGGGGACTATCCTCGACCAGGCATTCGATATCAAGGTGAGGACCGGGCTTCATTGCGCACCGGCAGCCCACAAAACGATGGGCACTTTTCCAAGGGGAACGGTGCGGTTAAGCCCCGGTTACTTCAATACGTCCGCAGAGATAGATGTCACCCTTCAGGCTATCGAGAAAATTGCCCGTATGGGCGATTTAGAGAAACATCCGGCCGGTATTCAAACAAAAAAAGCGTAAAGGAGCAGGAACAACAAATGGCAGAAAAAGTGGAGAACCTGAAGTACAAGACGGTAGAAATTCCGAAGCTGACCAGGGGTATCGCCAAAGACTCACTCGAGCTTATCGGCAATACACCTCTGGTCAGGCTGAACCGCGTTCCCGGGGATGCGAAGGGGGAGGTTGTCGCCAAGCTGGAATCTTTTAATCCCCTGTCCAGCGTCAAGGACAGGCTGGGCGTGGCGATGATTGCCTCTGCTGAAGAGAAGGGTCTAATTAACAAGAATACTGTCATCGTCGAGCCGACCAGCGGCAATACAGGTATTGCTCTGGCCTTCGTCTGCGCCGCCAGGGGCTATAAGCTCGTTCTCACTATGCCGGACACGATGTCTATAGAGCGGCGGCAGCTTCTCTCCATCTTCGGGTCCGAACTGGTGCTCACTCCCGGCGCTGAAGGTATGCCCGGGGCAATAAGGAAGGCGGAGCAACTGGTGGCGGAAAATAAGAACTACTGGATGCCGCAGCAGTTCAAGAATCCGGCCAATCCGGAAATACACCGGCTGACTACCGCCGAGGAGATTTGGCGCGATACCGATGGTAGGGTAGACTTCCTGGTGTCCGGCGTGGGTACCGGCGGGACTATTACCGGAGTCGCCGAAGTGATTAAGGCAAGAAAGCCCTCGTTTAAGGCGATTGCCGTCGAGCCGGTCAATTCGCCGGTACTTTCTGGCGGCAAACCGGGTCCCCACAAGATTCAGGGCATCGGGGCCGGGTTCGTGCCCGATGTCCTGAGAAAGGACCTGATTGATGAGATTATCAAGGTGACTAATGAAGATGCCGGGGCGATGGCGCGGAGACTGGCCAAAGAGGAAGGTATTCTGGCCGGTATCTCGTCTGGTGCCGCTACCTGGGCAGCCATCGAGGTAGCCAGGCGGTCCGAAAATGCGGGTAAGCTTATCGTGGTGGTCTTGCCCGACACCGGTGAGCGTTACCTGACGACCTGGCTTTTCCAGGACCTTTACCCGACAGCGCAGCCGGCGTAACGAATACTACCAATATTACCAATACTACAAATACTAAAAATGAATCAATAAATATTGGAATATTGATTTATTGGTAGTATTGGTATGTATTTGTAATATTTGATATTGGGTCGAAGGGCGAGAGGTAAAAAAATAAGAGCAGGGGTATGTTCAGGACATTGAGAGAGGACATTCGAACTATATTCGATAAAGACCCGGCGGCCAGGAGTGTACCGGAGGTACTCTTCTGTTACCCGGGACTCCATGCCATCTGGTTTCACAGAGTGGCCTCTTTCTTCTGGCGGCACAGGCTCAAGTTCCTCGGTCGCCTCATCTCCAATATCAGCCGGTCTCTGACAGGTATCGAAATCCACCCGGGCGCCAAAATAGGCCGGCGGTTCTTCATCGACCATGGTATGGGAGTCCTCATCGGGGAGACGGCGGAAATCGGGGATGATGTGCTGATGTATACTGGAACTGTCCTGGGCGGCACATCTTTGAATAAGGAGAAGCGCCACCCCACTATCGGCAATGATGTGGTAATCGGCACCGGAGCGACAGTGTTGGGAGCTATCACCATCGGCGATAGGGCCAAGATTGGCGCCGGTTCGGTCGTGGTAAAGCCGGTGCCGCCCGATGCCACCGTGGTGGGCATTCCGGGGAGAATCGTCGAGGACCACCACGAGCCGGTTCTGAACCTGGAACATGGGCAACTGCCCGACCCGGTCGCCGAAGCTATCAGGCTTGTCTTAAGAGAGCAGGATAAACTGGAACAGCGTTTGAAGAAGCTTGAGGATTTAGGCGGATTGGTAGCTCCTGAAGATGAACTGTTGGCAATAAAGCAGCACGTAGTCAAGGAATTCAGCCAGGGAGAGGGAATATGAAGTTTGAGACCATAGCCATTCATACCGGGGATAGGCCGGATAAAGCCTTCGGCGCCATTACGATGCCGATTTACATGACCTCCACCTTTGTCTTTGAAGATGTGGGCAAGACGAAAGCCGGCTATGATTATTCGCGCACGGCTAATCCGACCCGGAAGACCCTGGAAGATACCATCGCCCGGCTCGAGGGCGGTAAGGCAGGCTTTGCCTTCGCTACCGGTATGGCGGCGGAAGCCACCGCCATCCATCTGCTCAAAGCAGGCGACCACGTTATCTCCGGAGACGATGTCTACGGGGGCACTTATCGCCTGTTCCAGAACGTGATGCAGAACTTCGGCGTTGAGTTTACCTTCCTGAGACTGGATAACCGGCGCAAAATAGAACAGGCAATCAGGCCGAATACGAAGATGCTCTGGCTGGAAACGCCGTCTAACCCGCTGTTGAACATTGTCGACCTTGAAATGGCGGTGGATATTGCCAGAAAGCATAAGCTTATGACAGTGATAGATAATACCTTTGCCACGCCGTATTTGCTCAGGCCAATCGAGTACGGCATCGACCTGGTGGTGCACTCCACCACCAAATATCTAAACGGGCACTGTGATGTCGTCGGGGGGGCTGTGGTGACGACTACGGACGAATTGACCGAGAGGGTTCAGTTCCTCTCGAATGCCATGGGCACCTGCCAATCACCGTTCGATAGCTGGCTGGTGCTCCGGGGCATCGAGACGTTAGCGGTGAGGATGCGGCAGCACAATGAGAACGCCGCCGCCGTGGCCGATTATCTAAATGAGCATTCGGCGGTCGAGAAGGTCTATTATCCCGGGTTGAAAACCCATCCCGGCCACCGGATTGCTAAAAAGCAGATGAAAGGGTTCGGCGGTATGGTCTCGTTTGAAGTGAAGGGCGGCAACCGGGCGGTGAAGCGTTTTCTGAGAAACACCAGGATTTTTGCCCTGGCGGAATCGCTGGGTGGGGCAGCTTCTCTTGCCGAACAGCCGGCGACGATGAGCCATGCCTCGATGCCGAAAGAGTTCAGAGAGAAAATTGGTATCAAAGACGAGCTAATACGGCTCTCGGTCGGTCTTGAAGATATCGATGATTTAATCGGTGATTTGAAACAGGCCCTGGAGCCTGACTAAAGGAATAAGAGAATGTCATACACCAGAGTTTTACGTTGCCGGAAATGCGGGCAGGAATACCCGATAAAGCCGATGAACCTGTGCGAGTTATGTCTCAGCCCGCTCGAGGTGACCTATGACTACCAGGCGATGCGCGGAGCGGTGAGCCGCGAGAAGTTTGCCAGCGGACCTATCAGTATGTGGCGCTATAAAGACCTGCTGCCTGTCGAGGATGATGTGATAGACATCGGCACTGGCTACACGCCGTTAACTAAAGCGACTAACCTGGGCAAAGAACTCGGGCTGGAACAGCTGTATATAAAGAATGATGGAGTTAATCCGACCTACTCGTTTAAGGATAGGCCTGTCTCCACGGGTGTTACCAAGGCGCGGGAGTTCGGCTTTAAGGCCGTAGCCTGCGCTTCAACCGGGAACCTGGCGGCGAGCGTCGCCGCCCATGCTGCCAAAGCCAGGATGAAGGCTTATGTCTTCGTCCCTTCTAACACCGAGCCGGGCAAGCTGGTAGGGGCGGCCATCTATGGGCCGACCCTGGTAGTGGTCAAGGGGAGCTACGACGATGTCAACCGTCTTTGCTCTACGCTGGCACAGAGATATAAATGGGGCTTTATCAATATTAATCTCAGGCCTTACTATGCCGAGGGCAGCAAGACCCTGGCCTACGAGGTGGTCGAGCAGTTAGGCTGGCGCGCCCCTGACTGCGTGGTCTATCCCGTCGGGTCGGGACTGAGTTTTACCCGAATCTGGAAAGGGCTTGGCGAACTGGCAATGCTCGGCTTGACCGGGCCGGTGAATACCCATATGTATCTTGTCCAGGCGGCGGGCGCCTCTCCGATAGTCAATGCCTTTCAGTCCGGCTCCCAGCACGTTAATCCGGTCATACCCAATACTGTGGCGACATCCATTGCGATGGGCAACCCGGCCGACGGCTACTACGCTTTGAAGATAGCCAGGGAGTCCGAGGGCGGGGCCTGCGCCGTGACAGACGAGGAGCTTATCGCGGGTATGAAGCTGCTGGCTCAGACCGAAGGCATCTTTGCCGAGGCTACGGGTGGGGCGGTGATTGCCTCGCTGAAGAAACTGGCTGCCGCGGGAACAATCAAGAAGGACCAGGTTACTGTCGCCTATATTACAGGAGCCGGGCCGAGGTCTCAGGAAGTGGTCTCGGATATTGTCAAGCCTTTTGTGGTCGAACCCAACCTGGAATCGTTTGAAAAGGTGCTTGGGAACGAAATTACTAAGTAACGTAATTCCCCATTCCGTGCTTGACACGGAATCCAGTTCCTAATTTTATTACTTGGAACTTGATACTTGTTAGTTATTGAATAGGGGGCTAAAAATGGTAAAAAAAGCTAAAAAGACAGTCAAGAGACAGGTGATGTTTACCTTTCCCGAGAAGCTGATTACGGAACCCCTCATCTATAACCTGGGCATCCAGTTCCACGTGGTGACCAATATCCGCCGGGCCGATGTCACCGAAAGCAAGGGCTGGGTAGTTCTGGAGCTTGAAGGGGATGAGACCGATATCGAGAAAGGCCTCGCCTGGATGACCGGCAAGGGGGTCAGGGTCGACCCGGTAGTCGGCGATATTGTCGAGGGATAGGTCCAGAAAGGGGATAACACTATGAAACGAATCTACATGGATTATGCGGCAACGACACCGGCCCGTCCTGAGGTGGTGCAGGCGATGCTGCCCTATTTCACGGAAGCATTCGGCAATCCTTCCAGCATCTATTCATACGGCCAGGAGGCCAAAGCGGCTGTCGACCAGGCGCGAACCAGAGTCGCCAATCTCATCGGTGCCCGTGAGGAAGAAATCGTCTTTACCAGCGGCGGCACCGAGGCAGATAACACCGCGCTGGTGGGCGTCGCTCTGGCTAATGAGTCAAAAGGGAACCACATTATTACCAGCGCCATCGAGCATCACGCTGTGATAGAGACTTGCGAGTTCCTTGAGAAAAGGGGATTTACCGCCACCCACCTCAAGGTGGATAAATATGGTCTGGTCGACCCGGATGATGTCAGGAAGGCCATCACCAGCAAGACGGTTCTGATTTCGGTGATGCACGCTAACAATGAAATCGGCACTATCCAACCGATTGCCGAGCTCGCCAGGATTGCCAGAGAAGCAGGCGTCTATTTTCATACTGATGCCGTCCAGACGACCGGACACATTCCGCTGGACGTCAATCAGCTCGGGGTGGACTTGCTCTCTATGTCGGCTCACAAATTCCACGGGCCCAAAGGAGTGGGTGCTCTCTATATCAAAAAGGGCACCCCACTGACGCCTTTCCTGCATGGCGGCGGGCAGGAAAAGCGGCGGCGGTCGGGTACCGAGAACGTGCCCGGTATCGTCGGTTTGGGCCTGGCTGCGGAGCTTGCCAGGCTTGAGATGGATGGTGAAGTCAGACGCTTGACAGGGCTGCGCGACCGGCTTATTGCGGGCCTTATGGAGCGTATCGACCATGTTCGCCTGAACGGACACGCTACAAAGAGGCTGCCTAACAATGTTAATGTCAGCGTTGAATATGTCGAGGGAGAATCGATGATACTCAACCTCGACCTGGAGGGAATTTGCGCTTCCACCGGCTCGGCCTGCAGCTCAGGCAGCCTGGAGCCGTCTCACGTCCTTTTGGCCTGCGGGCTTCTCCACGAGCAGGCGCACGGCTCCCTCAGATTTAGCCTGGGTAAATGGACAGAAGAGGGGGACATAAACAGGGTTCTGGACGTGCTGCCCGGAATTGTCTCCAAGCTGAGGGCTATGTCACCCCTTTTGAAGAGCAAGAAATAAAATAATACTACCAATACTACCGATATTACAAATAAACCAATAAGAAACATTTTGAAATATCGATTTATTGGTAGTATTGGTATTTATTTGTAGTATTTGATATTGGGACAAAAGGTGAGGGGTTACTGAATAATCTAAGAAAGATAGGAGACCAAAACATGACTAATGCGGGTGCTATTTACAGCGAAAAGGTGATGGACCACTTCAGGAATCCGAGGAATGTCGGGGACATGGAAAATCCCGATGGCGTCGGGCATGTCGGTAACCCCACCTGCGGGGACATTATGGAGTTGTACATCCGGGTGAAAGACAACATCATTACCGATGCTAAATTCAAAACCTTCGGCTGCGGGGCTGCCATCGCCACCAGCTCGATGGTTACTGAGCTAGTCATGGGGAAGACTATCGAAGAGGCGTTGGAAATCTCCAATAAAGCGGTCGTTGAGGCTCTCGACGGGCTGCCGGCTGTGAAGATGCACTGCTCGGTTTTAGCCGAAGAAGCTCTTAAATCAGCCATAGATGACTACTTGAGTAAATCAGCCAAGAGATAGTATGATACATCCGTATCGTCTGATAGCAGTGAGATGACAGGATGAGCCATAATCACGAACACAATCACATAAGTGAGTCCAGCCGCAGCCGGTTGAAGATTGTTCTCGGCATCATCACCTTTATTATGGTGGTCGAAGTGGTCGGCGGCATTCTGAGCAATAGTCTGGCTTTGATTGGCGACGCCGGGCATATGCTCGTCGATGCCCTGGCTATAGCTTTGAGTCTGTTTGCGATTACGATGGCGGCCAGGCCGGCGACTCTCAGCAAGACCTTTGGCTACCACCGTGTTGAGATTATGGCGGCGCTGGCCAACGGCGTCACCCTGGTCTTGGTGGCAGCCTATGTCTTCTATGAAGCCTACCAGAGATTCCTGGAGCCGCCGGTAGTCCGCGCTCCGCTGATGATGGGAGTCGCCACTATCGGTCTGGTGTCCAATTTGGCGGGCATGTTTCTCTTGAAGGGGGTAAGCCACCACAGCCTGAATATTAAGGCCGCTTTCTGGCATATCATCGGTGATACCGTATCTTCGGTGGGCGTCGTCGCCGGCGGTGTCATCATTGCGATTACCGGCTGGGGTGTCGTCGACCCGATTATTGCGGTTCTCATCGGCTGCATCATACTCGTGGGAGCGGTAAGCCTGGTCAGAGAATCTGTGGATATCCTGCTTGAGGCAGTGCCCAAGCATATTGCTGTCGATGAAGTCATTAAATCCCTCAAAGCGGTCCCAGGTGTCGATGAAGTGCACGATGTTCATGTCTGGACTCTCACCTCGGATATCCATGCCCTGAGCGCCCATTTGATGATTCAGGACCAGAGCGTCAGCGGCAGCGCTGAAATCGTGGATAAAGTGAACCATAACCTGAGCGAGCAGTTCAATATTACCCACACCACGCTGCAGCTCGAGTGTGAAAGATGCGCTACCTGCCCGGAGGGGACGGTCTGCAACATAATCAGGCCCGAAGAACCGGAGAAGCGAGCCGAACGGATATAACCGACGACCAGCCATCCCTCGTCATTACCCCGAAAATAGAACCCAACCAGGTTGTCATTGCGAGACCATTCCGACCGCAGTCGGAAGGCGAAGCAATCTGGGGGTGGCGTTTTCATACTTCGTGGTGCCCCGATTGCATCAGGGCATGAAGGATTGCTACGAAATACTTTCCTCTCCCCTTGTGGGAGAGTCCCGATTCACTTCCGTTCTTGCGGGATTCCGTATGAGTGAAACGAATCGGAAGATTAAAGGTGAGGGGTTAATTCATCTTTTGTGGTGCTGGTTGTCTAGCAATCCGTATCATTGTAGGATATAGACAATTTAGGCATTTTTGAATCGTAGTGGGCACGGCATGCCGTGCCCTTGCTATGTTTTACCGTGTCGCCCGCGGAATGTCTAAATCTCTCTCTTTCTCCCTTTGCCAAAGGGAGATGCCTGTCAGCTTGCCTCCCCCGTTTCAGGTATCCCCCTTTGGCAAAGGGGGACCAAGGGGGATTTTAAGTTAAGTTCTCTAGTTTCACTAAAGTCCGTATTTACCCGTATTTACATTGACACAATCCCTCTAATTCACTATAGTAGCGCCAATGGCTTGTCCTTCCGGTACCGGAAGGACCCGAAGGATTTATCTGAGTTTACCAAGGAGGAGATACCGTGAAAGCTGCTGTCTGCTACGAGTTCGGAAAACCCTTGGTGGTGGAGGAAGTGGACATCGACCCGCCGAAAAAAAGCGAAGTGAAGGTGCGCATCGGCGCCACGGCTGTCTGCCACAGTGACATCCATTCCATTAAAGGAGAGCTGGGCGGGGGAGTGCCGATGGTAGCCGGGCACGAATCAGCCGGCTACGTTGAGGAAGTGGGGGAAGGAGTGACCTCGCTCAAGCCCGGTGACGAGGTGGTAGTCTCTCTACTGAAATCATGCGGGAAGTGTCTATTTTGCCGTACCGGGCGTCCTTACCTCTGCGAGGCCGATTGGCCCCACAACAGGGAGAGGCGTCTTCACAATAAGAAGGGGGAAGGCCTGCGAGCGATGGTGGGGGTAGGCAGCTTTGCCGAGTATGTTGTCGTTGACCAATCTCAGTGTGTTGTAGTCCCCAAAGAGCTTCCCATCGACCGGGCGGCGCTGCTGGCCTGCGGGGTCATCACGGGCTTTGGGGCGGTAGTTAACCGGGCTCAAGTTCCGCCTCTCAGCAGTGTCGCCGTCATCGGTATCGGCGGTGTCGGGCTGAACTCGGTGCAGGGCGCCGCCTTCTCGGGAGCCTATCCTGTTATCGCTGTGGATATTCTGGATAATAAACTGGAAGCGGCCCGGTCTTTCGGAGCCACTCATACAGTTAAGGCGACTGATAAAGATGCCGTCAAACAGGTGCAGCAATTGACGGGCGGCAGGGGGGCGGACTATGTCTTTGTTACCGTGGGCAGTACTGCCGCTATTCAGCAAGGCTATGTTATGGCCGGTCCGCGCGGTTTGATTGTTGTCGTGGGACTGGCGCCGAGGGGCGAGACGCTTACCCTGCCCACATTTTTTGGCGGCGAGAAGATGCTCACCAGCAGCACTATGGGCACTACCCGGCTGGCTGTCGATGTGCCGAAACTGGTAGCCCTTTATCAGGCCGGCCGCCTCAAACTGGATGAGCTTATCACCAAACGCTATCCTCTTGAGCAAGTTAACCAGGCGATAGAGGCTGTGGAAAAGGGACAGGCGCTGCGAAACGTACTGATGTTCTAAAGTGGAGTTTCTAGAGTTTGTTGAGTTTATTGAGTTGAATTCCAAAGAGACGCCACGAAGTGCACGAACCCTATGAACTCCAAAAACTCAATGAACTCGGAAAGATGGTGAAACTATGAAGATTGAGAGGTTTGAAGACATCAAAGCCTGGCAAGCGGCAAGGGTATTGGTGCGAATGGTTTACCAGGCTGCGAAATATGACAAAAGGATTTGATAAAGATTTTAGGTTCAAGGAGCAAATAGAGAGCGCAGCGGTTTCGATAATGTCTAATATTGCTGAGGGGTTTTCCAGAAGGTCAACGAAGGAGTTTACCCAATTCTTGTTTGTTGCTAAAGGCTTGACAGCCGAGGTTCAGAGTCAACTCTATATCGCTCTCGACCAAGGCTATATCAGTCAAGAAAAATTCAGTGAACTATATGCTAAATCTGATGAGGTAGCTCGTTTGCTCTCTGGCTTTATCCAGTATTTGCTCAGCAAGCAAAAAGAAAAACAAACTCCAAGAACTCAACAAACGCAATAAACTCTAAGAACTCAATAAACGAACATCCTAAGTCAGGCTACACCAAGAACCCCCCCGATATTATCGGGGGGGTTCTTGGACGTTCTATTCGGTTGTTTGGACTGTTGTTGACGCTGCTTAGGGTCCTTTGTAATCGATATTGCTGAACAAGGGTGTGGTGGGCCTGACAATCTTAAAAGCGGCCATGCTCTTCAAAGGTCCGCCACTACTACCGGCATGGCAACCATTACAGCCGGCGATGGCAGTGTCATAAGCCTGTTCGAAAGCCGCCTTATCCTTGGCCTCAATGGCTTTGATTAATGCGGCAAGGTTAGGGTCGGCCCAGGCTTTTACGGCAGCCGTTCGTGCAGGCCGGGTCACGTAGATACCTTTGACCGTTTCCTCAGACCTGTAAGCCTCAAACCGTGCCAGGTCCCAGTTGCCAGCCTGGGCGCCGAACCACATATTATTGAAATAGAGAGTGAGTTCGACCATCCGTGGCGCCGTCCCTGGCTGGATTTTCCAAAGAGGCAGATTCCCATCATAAGCTGTAAAATATGCTTTAACCGTTTCGTTCACTGTATTTTGGGTGACGCCAGCCCCACCCCCGGTCCCTGCAGGTCCTGGCGGTCCGACAGGTCCGGCCGGTCCAGCGGGCCCGGCACAGGCGGCTACAAGTAAGAGCACGCCAGCGATAATACCTGTCGTAGCTAGAGTTACCAGTTTCCTCTTCCCCAATAGTCTTCTCCTCAAGTTCTCCTCCACTATCTTATATTATTGATAAATGCCTGACCAAACTATCAAGCATATATCAGCAGAACTACCTATATTATCGGTGCTTTTGAGCTTGTTGTCTGTAAGGGTTTATCCCATATCTTGTAGGGAATCCCCCTGAGAAATGGAACCTGGCATTCGAGCGAAACGAGGGGAAAAAAGAAGCCCCCCGATTAATCGGGGGGCTTCTTCCTTAGATTGAGCTACTTAGATTGTTGGGCGCTAATGGACTTTCTGGACATCGAAGTCTTTGCCGCGTCCATGGCAGTTAGCGCAGGCTTCGCCGAGAACGCTATCTGTCATCGTCTTGGCATGAACAGAAGCCGGTTTGTTGTCATGGCAGCCGAGACAGGCAGCGGCAGCCGGCCCCAGCGGGGAATAGAACTCGCGTGGCGCCAGGACGTTGGCGGCTGTTTCAGGCAGAGGCAGCGTGTAGGAGGTGCCAACGTGGCACTTGGCGCAATTGCTGCGGTCGCCGGGGAATCCAATTTCGTTGAAATTGAATACGCCGCGGGTTCTATAGATAGTGAAGTCGCGTGTCAATTCTTCGCCGGTATGGATACGGTGAATCATCAGTTTGAAGGCGATGGATTCCGGCGGTACGGCGAACGGACCTCCAAGCGTGGGCGGGACCAGCTGCGGAACATCGACGTTTGCCGGATTGTGACATAGCTCGCAGTATTCGGCGGTGTTCAAGCGGCCACCGCCGTGGAAAGCTATTTTCTCGTGGCAGACATTGCAGTTTTCGGTAGCGACAACCTGCCGCCTGGGAACGGCCACCTTATCCGTGACCGGGATGTAAGCCACGGGGTTGTAAGAAGCCCCGCTGACATTTGTGGTGGCTCCCTCATTCCCGATGATAGCTTCCGTTCGGCGGGCTTCTATGCCGATGGCCCAGGTACCTTTGGCTTCAGGCGGAATAGCGCGGGTCAGGGTGTACGAATAGTTACCGTCGGCGCCAATCACCACTTTACTAAGAGTTGCGCTCTCCGTCGTCGGCGGTTGCAGGTAGTCGGTAGTCGGGCCGTTGATGTTGAATGTCAGCGAGGTAATATCCGATATTGCGAGATTCTTTCCGGCATTATCCTTGGCGGTGAAGATAATATTAGGATTCTGCCCGGGAGCCGTATTAGTGACGCGGACTATGTTAACGTTTATGCCCTTAACCTGCTTCGATTCGGCCGGAATAGTGTGGGCGCCAACAACAGAGGCATCGAACTCCTTGCCGGAATCAGCTATATGGCAGGCTGCGCAGGCGCTATCGTCTTGCTGAGCGCCGCCGGGATGGTCGCGCTTGCCGGCAATAGTCGATTTGCCAGTAGCGAAGTCGATATTATCGTGGCAGGCGCCGCACGCGGCCCGGCTGGGCTTGGTCTTATAGTTATCGGCGTTGGGCGCCAGCTTGGCATAATCTTCAGCGCTCATCCCCTTAATGTTTGGGAAAGCGGTGACTACTGGAGGCGCGCCGTGGCAGGTTGTGCAGGTCCGCACATCGCCGATGCTGGAGCCGCCGAATCTCGGCCAGACGACTTTCCAATCGAAAACGGTCTGGTTAAAGCCGACTATCCGGTAGTTCCCGCCGGCGACCACGCTGGGCAAAGTGGCGCTCTTGTGAATCTTATGCACCATAACTTTGAACTCAGGAGTATTGCCGGTTTCGGGGTCGATATTCTGAGAAGTGTGGCACGTGACACAGTACGCTGTTTCAACGCGGGAACCGCCGTGGAGGGACAGCGGGTCATGGCATTGGTTGCAGGAAGCTGTGGTTACCACCTGGCGGGTCAGTTGCACCGCACCGCCGGCCGGAACAAAGTCTAAAGTGGGGTTCTGCGCGAAAGTGCGGGTGGCGCGGGTGAACTGTCCCCCGATCCGGTGTGTGGCATTTCTATCGAAGTTTTCCGGCAGAACGGTACTGAAAGTGTAGGTAAAGTTACCATTCCCCAGGTCTTTGAATTGCGGGTGGTCGGCGGGGAAAGCCGGGGTAGTCGCCCTCGGGTCGACATTTGGCCTGCCTTTGACCTCGGCAAGGACGGGTTGTATCGTGGCGCCATCGAACTTGTAGGGCGCGCCCTTAACATCGGATACAGTATAGGCTACGTATTGCGTCAGCTTGCTGGTTGGGTCTTCCTTGATGTAGGCGAGGGTGAAGGCGGGATACCCGTCCAGGTCGGATATCTTCAGGGGCACGTGCTTCCCATCATGAATAAAAAAGGTGACCACCGGCTTACGGTCTGCCCCGATATCGACTTTGGAGACTTCTGCATGCAGCCCCGTTCCGGGTATCACCGGGGCCGGCGTACCCTGGGGTCCGGGTGGCCCGGCAGGTCCGGCGGGCCCGGCAGTCCCAGCCGGTCCCTGCGGCCCGGTGCAGGCAGCCAGGAGCAAAATTGCGCCTGAGAGAAGACCGAAGGCAGCAATAGTCGACAGTTTCCTGTTCAAGTTTCCCTCCTATCCGTTTTACTGGGAAGACGCCCATAAAATATGGGTATGATTACCTACTCTGAGTATTATATGAGGCTTTGCCTGCCCTGTCTATCAGGGAGTTCCCTGACAAGGACTTTTGCCTTATTCTATGAGAACGGACAACAGTCTGTCCAGGAGAGTAACTGAAAAACAGGAGAGGGGGCATTTGCCCCCTCTCCTGAAATGGTTTCTGACAATGCGCTCTAGATTATGCCGCGCTTGCTGAGATCGTCGGCCACGCTGCCCAGCCCGAGTGACTCCAGTCTCTGCCTGGTGGGCTTGCCGGTCTTGACGTCAAAACCGCGCTCGGTGTAGTACTCGTCCAGCAAGGCATCGAGATAGTCGGCGACCTTCATGCCTTTGCCGAGACCGCCGGGGCATGGTTCATTCATCCAGCGCCCATGCAGCGTATCGTCCTTGCGGGTAATCCCGAGCCGTGCATTGAAGCAATGTTCGAGTATCACATTGCGCTCGGCGCTCTGTTGGATGCTTTCCTTGGTCATTGGGAGACCCGTGACCTGGGAGAAGATGTTAGCGTATTCCGCCATATGGACCCGCTCTTTGGGGTTAGACTTGATGGCCAGGGATTGGGCGTGCATCATGCAGATGCCCAGGGAATTGATGATAGACTCGAACTCCTCATGATATCGGGAGCTCTTGGCCTTGTAGGCCGTCGTGGTCGGGTCGCCGGCGTCCGGAACTCCGAAGAGCTGTATCGAAACATCGCGCTTGAACTGCTTATCTATCTGGCTGTGCGCCTTGAGATGGTCGGCGCCGCGTGTGGAAATGGCATAGCCGAGCGCCCAGGCCGGGAAGCCGCGGACATCCTCCACCTCGGTCAAACCCTTGGAATGGCAGACATATTTGATGGCGTCTTTGCCGATTTTCTCAGCGGCGGCGACGGTGCCATCGGCCAGCAGTTCGCCGACGGCGCCCTTCCGCGCGCCTATTTGCTTGACTGCTTCGTCGATAGCTTCCAGATTGCCCCATTCCATTCGCAGGCCGCCGGTATCCTTCTCATTGATGATGCCGTGCTGCCACAACTCCATGAGCAGACCGATGCCGGTGCCCGTCTGGGTAGCGTCCATACCAAAGCGGTTGACCAGGTTCTGATGATGCAGGATGGCGCCGAGGTCGCCTACGCCCAGGTGCATGCCCATAGCGTCCATAATGATATACTCAATTTTGCTGCCTTCCTCGCCCGCATACCGTCCCGATGGAATATGCCAGTGATGGGCGCAGTGGACCGGGCAGTTGGTAGCGCACGAGATGTTATGCTGAACGTACTCACGGACGAATTTTTCCGCGTCGATATCATCGATACGGTCGAAAACGACGTCCTGATAGTTCCGGACTGAGTTGCAGCCTTCCTCGTTGTAATGGCGAGCCAGGAAAGTTGTCCCTGTCTCACCGAAGGAGGCTATGCCCTTGGACAGTCTGATGTCCAGCTTTCTTCTCAGGTCTTCAGCGATGCGTCGCACCTCTTCAGGATGAGCTACCGTGATTGGTTTGGTACCCCTGACGGCGATTGCTTTGAGATTCTTCGAGCCCATAACGCAGCCGGCGCCCCCCTTGGAGGCCGAACGGAAGCTATCGAACATGACGTTGGCGAAGCGCACCAGGTTCTCGCCGGCCGGGCCGATAGCCGCCACGGAGACATCCTGTCCCAGCTCTTTTTTCAACGCGATGTTCGTCTGGTACATATCGAGTCCCTTGAGGTGGGCGGCATCCCTGAAGCTGACCTTTCCGTCATCTATATAGACGTAAGAGAGCTTATCCGCCTTACCCTGCACGATGATATGGTCGAAGCCCGCGAACTTTAGAGTCGAGCTCCAGAAGCCCCCGCCGTTGCCATCCCCGAAGATGCCGGTGAGTGGAGAACGGGTGGTGACGTGAGTACGGGAGCCTAAAGGAATCAAGGTTCCTCCTAAGGGTCCGACGCCGAAGATAAGGCGGTTTTCCGGGTTGAGTGGCTCGACCTCCGGAGGTACCTCGTTCCACAATATCCAGTCATTGATGCCGCTGGCGCCCAGGAAGTTGGTGCACCAGATATCCGGCAACGGCTCAGTAGTGGCCCTCTTAGCCGTCATATCAAGCCGCAAAATGTTTCCTGCAAAACCGTGACTCATACCGCCCCCTCCAATCTCTTGACCGCACCTGCGGTTACTTTATCCAGATATGCCTGGCTTGGTTCTTCGTATTTAAGAGCGCCCCGCGTGCATGCCCAGACACAGACCGGACTTCCTTCACACAGGTCGCATTTAAGAAATTCGCCCTTGCTGCTGATTCTGATTACCCCGAAGGGGCAGGCTTCGGCGCAGGCCTGGCAGCCAACGCAAAGCTCCTGAGATATTACCACGGCGTTTGTTTCCGGGTCTCTGGAGATGGCGTTGACCGGGCAGGCATTCAGGCACCACGGCTCGCGGCAGTGATGGCAGACCATCGGCACGAAAGTGCCCTTATCCTCGAAGGGGACGACCTTCAGCCTGGCCTCGGCGGGATGACATTCCTGGGAATGGTGAAAGCTGCACCACATCTCGCAGGAATGGCAACCAGTGCATTTCGACTGGTCCGAGACAAGTATCTTTTTGGGCAATGATAGCCTCCTCTCTGTTCTTGGATATAGGTTACACTTATATTATATTACGTAGTCGCTTCCAGAGACAAACTGACGCGATGAGACGGCAGAGGTATGAAGTGAATTTTTGCCAGGAAGGTGTTCTCCGTTTGGTGTTAAAGTCTGCGCCGCAGGGCGTCCGCCCTGCGGCGCAGACCGCTGCTCGATATGCTTAGTATCCCAGCTGTTTCTTCAAGTCTTGGTCTATCCAAACCCAGGCTGCCCAGTTGCCGTATTGCCCGTAGCCGATGCCCACTTCACCACTATAGTTCTTCAGCCAGGGCCACCAAAGATTATGGGAAGTGCCGATGACGTTCGGGATGGCGTAAGCCTGCGCCAGAGCGTGCTTGGCTACCTCTTCCCGGAATATCTTCATCGCCTCGTTCTGGTCGGTAAGAGCGATGGTGCGTATTCTCTTCATCGCATCGTTGATTTTCGGGTCGTCTATCATGCTCAGATTGGAGAACTGCACCCCGGCGATCGGGTTGCCCACTGTGAAGACGGCTACGGGACCGGTAGTGGCAGTCGCCAACGCTTCGTGCGTCCTGGAATTACGAATTTGGGAGGCAGCCGCATTCTCTTTAAGGTCGAACGCCAGCTCGATGCCGACTTTAGCCCACATATCTTTGACTATCGAATAGTAGTCGATTTCGGCAGTAGAAGTAGAGGTGAGAAGTATCGAGGTCTTGAACCCGTTGGGGTAGCCAGCTTCTTTCAAAAGCTGCTTTGCCTTCTCGGGATTGTAGGCAAAGTTCTCCCTGGCTTCGGGCGGGAAGTCCGCGTCCTCAAGCCCAACGTAAAGCGCTTCGTATCCCTTAGCTTTGCTGAAGGGGAAGGTTATGATTTGTCCCTCTCCGCCATATAGGCTATTGAGTATGGTCTGGAAATCGATAGCCATCGTCATCGCCTTGCGCACGCGGATATCGCTAAAAGGCGCTTTGTCGGTCCTCATCATCAAGGGCGTGCCGCGGCCGTGCAGAGTGGTATCGAACTTTTCCATCAGCCCGGTTGTCGTCTTCTTAACCTGTTCGGCATCTTCCCTGCCTAGCTGCATATGGTCGACTTTGCCCGTCCGCAGTGCGGCCAGGCGGGTCGAGGCATCAGGTACGATAAGAACTCTGATATCGTTCAGGTATGGCAGTTGGTTGCCCTTGCCCGGGCCTATCTGGTCTGTCATCCAGTAATTAGGGTTTCTTACCTGTCTTATCTGGCTGCCCGGAACAAACTCCTGCAGCATAAAAGGTCCGGTGCCGACGGAATTACGCCAGTCCTGTAAGTTTCCGTACTTGGTTATCAGCTCCGGTGGGTAGTAATAGAGCGCGCCGCCGGAACGCGTGATAGCGTTATACAGGGCTGACGTCGGCACTTTTACGGTAACTTCTCTCGGGCCGGTCTTGGCAACATTAGCGTTTCTGAGTTCGATATTGGCCCGCCAGAGGAACCCATCGATACCGATAGTCGTCGCCCTCTTGATGACGGCAACCACATCATCGGCGGTGACTGCGCGGCCGGCTACCAGGCGTCCCGCTTCAGTGTCTTTAACGTGAAAGCGAACGCCGTCGCGAATCTGGTAGACAAGCGTGCCTTCATCCTTGGCAGCATCGACAGACCATTTCCAGCTCTCGAAGATGCGCCCGGCTTTTAAGCCGAACAGGTCGTTATCGGAGAAGCCCCAGTCCGTCTCACCGGTGCCAAAGCCGCCGGCGGGACCCCTTGTCCAGTCGCCCTGCCAGCCCATCTCGTAGACAGTAATAAAGGGCTGCCCGGTTATTATCCGGACGGGGTCAAAGTTCAGCGGGTCGCCGGTCAGGGTAACGGTCATTGTGCCCCCGTACTCGGGCGCCTGAGCGGCGGGTTTCACCGGTTCTTTCTCTGGCACAGTCGGTGTGGTCGGGGTTGTCGGTGTGGTCGGGGTCGTTGGTGTGGTTGGGGTTGTCGGTGTGGTCGGTGTGGTCGGTGTGGTCGGTGCTGGCTGACATGCGGCAAGCACAAGAGATAGCGCCATCAAGCCATACACCAACAGCCATAGAATCCTTTTCATCCTCTTATCTCCTTCCTTCTATTTAGAACGCAAAACAAGTCCTGGAGTTACGTTTTTAAGAAGCAAATGGAACACAAAGCGAAGTCCGAGGGCTACCAGCCAATCCACTGTATGATAATAATATCATATATGATAGACAAGAGGCCTGTCAACAGCTTCGGAGGGCGTTTAATAGCTGCCACGCCAACCTGCTCACAGTGTTTAGACGCCCTCTTGTAATGGGAATTGTGCGAACCGCCTCGCTCTTCGTCTGGCTCGTCTCCCCGTCGTCAGAAGCCGGTCATTTCGCAGTGTATTCTCATTCGCTTTGGTTTTCAGGATGGCATGTAAACTGGTGGCATAGAGCCTGCCCCGTACTTGATACGGGGCGTCCCCGCCTGTGCGCCCCTCTTAACTTTCTTATTGCCATCTTGATTGCAAATTGGAATCAGTCGATAACCTTCTCCTCCATCAGTTGGGCAATCTCAGCGTCCGAAAGACCGAGAACTTCTTTGTAGACGTACTCATTGTCCCCGCCCATCTCCGAGCCGATGTGGCGCTCGATAGGCGTCTTGGAGAGCGTGAACTGAACGCCGGGATTGCCACGCTGCGTCTCGCCCTCCGAATCGGTAATTTCATAGAAGTACTTGCGAGCCTTAAGCTGCGGGTCCACTTCCATCTGGTATTCATTGGTCTCACAGAGACCGGCGGGCACTCCGGCCGCCTGCATCAGGTTCATCACATCCACCTGGTCGCGCGTCTTCGTCCACTCACTTACGAGCTTGTCCAGTTCTCCTTCGTTAGCTTTCCGCGCCAGGAGCGTGGCGAACTTCGGGTCTGTAGCCAGTTTGGGCGAGCCGATGACCTTGCAGAAGCTCTTCCATTCGGCATCCGTGAAGACGGAAATGGCAACCCACATATCGTTGCCGGTGCAGGGATAGACGTTATGGGGGGCGGCGTAGGGGCACTTGTTGCCCATCCTCTCGGCAACGCGTCCGTTCGCTGTGTAATCCAGAATGGCAGGCACCATGCACTGCATCCCGCTCTCATTCTGGGAGCAATCCAGGTATTGGCCCTGGCCAGTGCGGCGCCTGTACTCCAGGGCGCCCAGGATGGAGATGGCGTGGAAACGGGGAGCCACGAAATCCGTGTAGGCGGCGAGCCAGCCCGGTTCTTTGTCCGGCCAGCCGGCAATCTGGTTGAAGCCGGATAGGGCCGTCAGCATATGCCCGAAGGCAGCATGGGCGGCGTACGGACCTGTCTGTCCCTGCATGCAGGTGCTGAGGTAAATTATGTCGGGTTTTACTTTCTTGAGGCTATCATAGCCCATTCCCCTTCTGGTCAGGGTCCCGGCGGCGTGGTTTTCCACCACGACATCCGATTTGGCGACCAGCTTATAAGCCAGTTCCAGCCCCCTCGGGCTGCGGAAGTTAAGCGTGATGCTTTTCTTGTTGATAGCCCGGCCCCCGCCCCCGGCGCCCTGAGTTCGGGTGGAGGTGCCGAGCCTGATTACCTCGGCGCCGCAATCAGCCAGCACCTGGGTAGTCAGCGGACCGGTGAACCAGACTGTCATATCGATAACCCTTATTCCTTCAAGTAGCTTCTTCGGCATTTTCTTCTCCGTTTCCTATTCTCGTCTCTAGTTACTTTCCCCTCTCCCTTGACGGGAGAGGGCTAGGTTGAGGGTGTTAACTACCTCCTCTCCCCTTGCGGGAGAGGATTGAGGTGAGGGGACAAAATAATACTAAATGATTCCACCCTCTTTCAAAACCGCCAGTTGTTCCTTCGAGTAACCCAATTCTTTCTCGTAAATCTCGGCGTTATGCTCCCCGATGAGCGGCGCCCGGCGCGATATAGCGACCGGCGACCCCGAGGCGATGACAAACGGGCCGGGATAGGTAATGGTAGTCTTCAGCTCGGTGTGTTTTATTTGCTTCCAGAAGTCCCTGGCGATAAGCTGAGGATTGCCCATCATATCGGCAGTGGTGGATACGGGGTAGAGCATCACGCCCCATTTGATGGCCCCATCCAGAAGTTCGGCCTTCGTCTTGCTCATAAAGAACTTGGCCGTCGGCTCCTCAAGCTGGTTCCATTCGTCTTGCAGCACCTGGTTAAAATCCGGCCTGGCAAAATCGAAGTTACTGACGTACGGCGTGGAAGCCCCCTCGGCCTCCATCCAGTTGACCAGCGGCTTGCTCGGCCAGACGGCAGGATTCGCGCGGTAAGACCAGTTCACCCAACCATCCTTGCAACGGTACATCTTCCTCGATACGTGCTTGGCAGGTCCCATCCCACCGCCACCCCGCCTCGCCACCGTCCCCCTCATCTGCCAGGCGGGTAGGCGGTTCGAGGTATCGATTTGGACGCAGGACTCGTAAACCGAGATGTCTACCTGCTGCCCCTCTCCGGAAATCGACCGGTGGAGTAGAGCGGTCACGGCGCCCATACAGCCATCGGCCCCGGCGCACATATAGGCCTGGGAGGCGCCGCTGATGCGGACGGGCGGGTCGGAGGCTTCGCCCCACATATACATCTCGCCCGCCATCGCCCAGGCAACGATATCGGATGTCTTCCAATCTTTATACGGTCCCGTCTGCCCGAAGGGTGTAATCGAGACCAGTATGATACCAGGGTTAATCTTCTCAAGGTCTTTGTAGCCGAGTCCGAGCTTATCCAGATAACCCGGCTGCTCGCTTTCGATAACGAAATCCGTGGTCTTCACCAGTGTCTTGAATAGTGCCTTGCCGTCCGCCGTCTCGATGTCAAGGGTAATGCCCCTCTTGCTGGTGTTCATAGCGAACCAGAAAAGGCTCTTTTCCGGGTGAGGCTCGTCATGGTAGAACGGGCCGATGCTCCGTGCCAGGTCGCCGCCGGGCTTTTCCACCTTGATGACGTCGGCGCCCATGTCCCCGAGCATCTTGCCGCAGAGCAGACCCTTCTCATCAGTTAAGTCGAGGACGCGATACGGACCGAGCATACTTTCGTTCTTGCTTACCAAAACTTTGGTCTCCTTTCAAAAAGAATCTCTAGCTTCCGAATTAACCATAAATCTATGGGATTTTTTTGAACAAGTCAACGTGAATGGCAGCCGAAGGCGACCAAGCCTCCGGCTGCCATTACCTCCGAATCAATACTACAAATCTTGTTCTTGCCTTGGTCCTGTCAATTGCACTCCGCGTTAATAGCCCATCGATTTCTTCAACGCCCTATCGTACCACACATAGTTCGGCCACGTGGTCTGGGCATAGCTCACCGTGCTTTCACCGGAATAATTGGCGAGCCACGGCCACCAGAAGGCGTAGTTGTACTCGAGCACGTCGGGAATGGCGAACGCCTGGTCGAGGACATACTTGGCTAACTTCTCCCGCCATACTTTCATCGCCTGCTCGACATCTGTCAGCGCCGCGACACGCACCTCGATAAGAGCTGCATTGACAACAGGGTCATTCAGATTACCGAGGTTGGCGTTTTGCCCCGTCCCCTGGTAAGCCACCCCCAGGTAGAACGTAGCGGCTGGAGCTGTAGTGCCCGTTATCATTGCATACTGCCTGTTGGCCGACATGTTTGTGTACGTGCCGGGGTCCCGAAGGTCGAACGTGAGTTCGATGCCTATCTTGGCCCACATGTCCTTGATTACTGAGTAGTAGTCTACAGCGGCTGTGTTCGCTGAGCTAAGCAGCAGCGACGTCTTGAAGCCGTTGGGATAGCCGGCTTCTTTCAGGAGCTGCTTCGCCTTGTCCGGGTTATAGCTGAAAAGCTCTTTTATCGACGCCGGTGTATCCGGCTCTTCGAGTCCCAGGAAAAGGGTGTGGTAGTCCTTGGTATCGGCAAACGGGTAGGTTACCATTTGCCCTTTGCCGCCCCGGTAATCCCTGAGTAATGCCTGGTAATCGATGCCCATCATCATTGCCCGGCGTACCCGGACATCGCTGAAAGGCTGCTGGTCTATCCTCGGGAAAACGGGCGTCCCGCGGCCATCGACGGATGTCCTTTCGAGAAAACGCATGCCCGGCGCCTGCTTGCGCAATTGCTCGGCATCGGTCGCCGAAACTCCCGTCATGTTATCTATCTTCGCTGTGCGCAGGGCAGCCTGCCGGGTGGATGCATCGGGTATTATGAGATTTTGCAAACGGTCAAGGTAAGGCAGTTGATTGCCCTTGCCAGGTCCGACCGGGTCCTTCTCCCAGAAATTCGGGTTCTTGGTATAGGTTATGAGGCTGCCCGGAATGTATTCGGTGAGCATGAATGCCGCTGTACCGACCTGGTCTTTCCAACCAGCCATCTTGTTGTACTTCTGGAACACCTCCGGCGGGTAGTAGCCGGTCGTGCTGTTAAGGCGGTTTAACGTACTCATCAGAGCCGATGCCGGAACTTTGACAGTCACCTCCCAGGGTCCGGTCTTGGTGATAACGGCTACTCTTGTTTCAGGATTAGTTCTGTAAACATATGAGTCAGGGTCGCTGATTCTTTGCTTCATCACAAAGACAACGTCATCGGCTGTCAGCTCACGGCCGTTCACCAGCCGGCTGGCTTCACTATTCGGGTTAAGCCCGTAGCGGATGCCCTGGCGAATCTTGTAGACGATAGTCGCCTCGTCCTTGGCAATGTCGAAAGTCCATTTTGTGTCTTCGGAAATCAAGCCTACCTTACGGTCGAATCGGTCGGCATTGTGGGCCCAATCGGTCTCAGCGGTGCCATAGCCGCCGGCGGGACCCTTCGACCAATCGCCTCCCCACAGCTCTTGCATGGTTAGCGGGGTATTACCGGCGCCCGGAAAAGGCCCCCAGGCTGTCGGGTCGGATGCCACGGCACGTAGGAGCGTGCCGCCGTATTGGGGCAC
>JACPPR010000095.1 GCA_016190895.1 Chloroflexota bacterium
CAGCGGGAACTGAACCGCGCCACCTCGCAGCTATCCAAGATACTGGAGCTTTCCGGCAACCCCATCGCCGTGCTTGAAAACGTGGAGGAATCCGAGGATATCGCCGTGCGGCCAGGGGCGGTCTGGAATATCCCTGAGGACGCCAAAGCCTACCTGCTCGACCTGCTCCAGGGCGGCGGGGTCAGTTTGCACATAGATTACATCAACCTGCTCTACCGTATCCTGCACGACTTATCCGAATCGCCGCGGGCTGCCTTCGGCGGCACCGAGCGGGACTTATCCGGCGTGGCTATGGAGATTGAGCTTCAGCCGCTGCTCCAGAAGGTGAGGCGCAAGAGGATTATCCGCCAAGCTGCCTATATCCGGCGCGCCAGGCTGGTTCTGAAGCTGCTGGAAAAATTCGGGGGTGAATCATTCGGAATAAACGGGGAACGCACAGGCACGGAGGCCTGTGCCACCGAGTTGAGGCTGAAGGTGGTGTGGGGGCCAGTATTGCCCCAGGACTTAACAGCACTGGTCGCCAATGAGCAGATATTGATTCAGAGCGGTATCCACTCCCGCCGCCGGGCGATGGACGAGCTGGGTATAGAAGACGCCGACGCGGAGTTCGGGCGGTGGCTGGAGGAGAGGGAGACAATCCTGAAGATGAATAAGGAACTCAATTCAGCTCCCGCCAAAGCGAGAGTGAGGGATACTCGTGGTGGGGCTGGGGAGGAAATGGTGTGATGCACAGGCACGGAGGCCTGTGCCACCGATAGAAGAAAGGAGGTGCGAAATTGGCGGAAGAAGACATTCAGAAAGAAGAACAAGAAGGGCAACAGGCTGAAGCCATCGACCAGGCTCAGGCTGAAGCTGGAGACAGGGTCAGCGAGCTTGAGCGGGCGATGGCTGAGAAAGAAGCGGAAATTGCCCGGCTGATGCAGAGCAGTGGAGAGATGGAGAAACGAGTAGCCGCACTCAGCGATTCGCTATCGAAAGCTATCGCCAGCTACAAGGCGGCGGTAATTCGGGCAAACCCGGAGGTCATCGACGAGCTTGTCACTGGCGAGACTGTCGAGTCTATCGATGAGTCTCTGGCAAAGGGCAAAGAGCTTGTCAGCCGGGTGAAACGGGGAGTCGAGGCGGCTATTTCCCAGACCAGGGTGCCGGCCGGAGCGCCGGAGAGGACAGCGCCCGACCTCTCCACCCTGTCACCACGGGAGAAGATACAGTACGCGATAGGGCGGAAGTAACAAGTAACAAGTGGCAAGTAACAAGAAAAATCCAAATGACAAAATCAAAAAGTTCAAATCAAGGCTAAATGGGAAAAATCAAAAGCATGGAGTCCCGAGTTCCAGGCATTGATACTTGGAAATTGATACTTGGGACTTCCTCCGAAGGAGGTTGTTATGGCTTTAACATTAGCGGAAGCGGCAAAATTATCCAATGATATGCTCCTGCAGGGAGTGGTGGAAACTATCGTCAAGGACTCTCCGGTTTTGAGGGCGTTGCCCTTCGTGGAAATCGTTGGCAACGGCCTGACCTACAACCAGGAGAACGCTCTGCCCAATATCGATTTCTATGATGTCGGCGATACCTGGGCGGAATCTACCCCGACCTTCACCCAGAAAACGGCCAACCTGAAGATTATGGGCGGCGATGCCGATGTGGACAATTTCCTCAAGGCGACCCGCTCCAATATCCAGGACCTGGAGGCAGCCGTGGTCGAGCTGAAGGCGAAGGCTCTCACCAGCAAGTTCGAGGATACCTTTATCTACGGCGACTCATCGGCTAATCCCAAGCAGTTCGACGGCTTGAAAAAGCTCATCGATACCGCGACCCCCGGCGCGCAGGTGATTGCGGCCGGCGCCAGCGGGGCGACGTTGACACTGGCAATGCTCGACCAGCTAATCGATGCCGTCAAAGGCGGCAAGCCCGATATGCTGCTGATGAGTCGCAGGACGCGGCGCAAGATTAATGCGCTCGTCAGGGCTTCGGGCGGGATGATGGAGACCGACCGGGATAGCTGGGGCAACTTCGTCCAGTTCTGGGACAGCATCTCCCTCGGCGTCAATGACTGGATTCTGGATACGCACGTGGTCAGCGGCTCTGTCGAAACGGCGACAACCGGCGGGGATTCTTCAACGATATACGCTATCCAGTTCGGTGAAGGCGCGCTGTGCGGGCTGACCTCGCCAGGCCAGCTCACCGTAGAGCCGATAGGCTCGCTCGAGACCAAGGATGCCAGCCGCACGCGCATCAAGTGGTACTGCTCTCTGGCACTGTTCGCCAGCATAAAAGCGGCGGCTTTGATTGGAGTCAAAGACTAAGCTAAGCACAAAGCGCAAGTATCAAGTTATAAGTTTCAAGTAACAAGCCTCTGAGAGTGATATGAAATTGATACTTGATACTTGTTACTTCTCCGAAGGAGGCATTATGGCTTTAACTGTAATAGAACATATCGAACATCCATTAGCTAAAGGTAATCTGACTTCTGACGGCGTCCAGTGGAGCGCCGAGAAGACCACTTCGACCGACGGCTATGAGACGGTAGAAGAGGTAACGGTCAATCCGCCGGCGCTGGGAGCGGTCAAGGAGTTTGAATTCGGGCTGACCTGTGCAGTAAAGTCGAGCGGCGCCGCGGAAAGCGTCCTTTTCAAGTGGCAGGTGCGCAATTCCGGGGGAAGCTGGGTCGACCTCCACCCTGAGGTCACCCGCAGCCCGAACGCCTCGGCATACCAGGAATACACGTATAGCGGCCGTTTCAAGCCTGTGGCCGATTTCAACAGCGTTCCTTTCGACCTGCGCCTGCAGATTAAGTCCGGGGCGGCAGGCGGGGAGAATGCGATGGGGAAGACCAAGAACTCAAGCTATGTCAGGGTAATCTACGCGGCATCATAATCCGATGTAGGGGGCGGGTCTCAGACCCGCCCCCTACATCAAGGGAATTGAGGTGAATAATGGACTTCATTCGCGACCCGAGTTTAATGCTCTATCTACCTCTTTATAAGCGGGATGGCGGCGCTTTCGAATCACACGATGGCTACGGACACCCGGCTACCGTTAGCGGAGCTTTGTGGAGACCCGGCGGAAGGTATTTCGACGGTATCGACGACAAGGTTAATCTGCCCGATGTTCCGGCGCTAAGTCCAGCCTCTCAGATAACGCTCGAGGCATGGTTCAAACCGGCACAGACGGCGGCCATCGGTAGAATCGTCAGTAAATTCCCCTCTGATTATAAGGGCTGGTCAATCTTTCACGGTACGGCAATCGGGTTTCAGCTATATGCAGGTGCTTCGTTAGCCGAGATTTACAGCGCTAATGTTATCGCCCAGGACACATGGTTACCACGTTGTCTGCACCTACGATGGCGCCTACATGAAGATTTTTGTTAACACAGATGCTAGCGGCTCACCCTTTGCCAAGACCGGCTCCATCGTCTATAGCGCCCTGCAACCAGCCATAGGTTTCGATAATGGTGCGGGCGCCGGCCAGCCTTTTCAAGGGACTATCGGCGAAGTCAGGATTTACAGCCGCGCCCTGGCACCCGCGGAAATCAAGCGCAACTATCTCGCAACAAAGTGGAGGTACCAGTGATAAAGCTCAAATGTCAAAGCTCAAAAGTCAAAGATGAATAGGAGGTATTAATGAAATATCGAGTCAGAATCGATTTGTCCTTCGAGAACCAGGTGGATGCGCAGGCGCTGATGGAATATGCCAAGAGCGTTTCCGCAAACGCAACCAGCATTAATGAGGGTGCGGCAAATGAGGAAATAGCCTTCACTGATTTGGAGATTTGCCGGCACGATGAGGGCTTGCCCTGCGAGAAGGTGGAGAGGGTGGAGGTCAGAAAAGTGTAAATGTCAAAGCCCAAAGCTCAAAGGCCAAATCAAGCCCAAAATCCAAAAATCCAGAAGTGATTTTGACATTTGAGCATTTGGATTTCATTTGGCATTTGGTTTTTGGCATTTGGATTTTCAATAAAAGGAGTTAAGTATGAACCTAAGTGATATGAGAACCCTGGTCAGGCGGGACCTGCATGATGAAAATTCCAGTAACTATCGCTGGAATAATGACGAGCTGGACAGGCACATCGCTCATGCTGTGAAGGACTTTTCTGAGGCTATCCCCTACCAGCAGAAGGCGACCAAAGCGACTACGGCGGGCTCTCGGGAGATTGATATCGCCTCCATTACCGACCGCATTAACGTCGAAGCCGTGGAATACCCGGTGGATAAATTTCCGAAACGGTATCAGCGTTTCAGCCTATGGGCAGATAGTCTGACATTGCTCGGCGATGAAGTACCCGATGGCTCGAACGCTTATATCTACTACGGCAAGCTCCACACGCTCGGCGTTTCCACCTCGACTATACCGGCGATGCATGAGGACTTGATTGCTGCCGGGGCGGCTGGTTACGCGGCCGTGGAATGGGCAATATATGCTGTAAACCTGGTCAATATCGGCGGGCTGCCTACTCCCGAGCAGTTCCTTGGCTGGGGACGGGAAAGACTGACCTATTTCAGACAAGAGTTGAGAAGACTGGGCAGGAAGAATCAGGTCAGAATCCGCTCGCTATACAAATCATATCATCCGCCGGTATCGAAAACGACGGACTACGGGCCGTAATAAAGCTCAAATGTCAAAGCCCAAAGTTCAAATAAATGTCAAAATGCCAAAGCTCAAGTGTTTGACATTTAGTCATTTGGATTTGATTTGGCAGTTGGGTTTTGGAATTTGGGCTTAGCAATAAGGGATACAAAATGAGAACGTTATCATCAACGCTATTGTCTGCTCAGAAATCAGCCAGCCGGACTCCTTATGTTAAAGTTGAAGCCACCAACAAGATAGCCGGCGTGGTCAGGCTCGATTGGACAAGGCTATATACCGGCACCGAAGATGATTACCTCCACGCCCTGACTATGCCCGGCGATGGCTCCCTAATCCGTGCCCGGATAACCCCGCCGGCCGATGGCAACAAGCTCTACCGGCAGAGAGTGCCCAGCCCCGGCCCCGCTTCGGATTTCAGTAGCTGGACTTATACTAACCAGTATAGCTGCCTGGCTGTCGCCGCCGCTTCCTCGGGAGCCGAGGTCTCTATTTTCTGGATTAACGATAGCCGGGAAGTCCGCCGCATCAAGAGCACCGATAGCGGCGCCACCTGGGGCAGCCCGGAGCTTATCGACTATTCTCCCACTACGGCTGTCAACGGACTGGCGGCTGC
>JACPPR010000007.1 GCA_016190895.1 Chloroflexota bacterium
AATAAAGCCCTGGACTTCGACGACCTGCTGATGAAGACGGTCGAGCTATTCCGGAAAAGCCCGGAGGTTTTGGCCCGCTACCAGTCCAGATACCACCACCTCCTTGTAGACGAGTTTCAGGATACCAACATCGTCCAGTACGAGCTAATCAAGCAACTGGGCGGCAAATACCGCAATATCTGCGTCGTCGGCGACCCCGACCAGTCGATTTACTCATGGCGGTTTGCCGACCTGCGCAATATCCTCAGCTTCGAGAAGGATTATCCCGATGCTAAAGTGGTGCTCCTGGAGCAGAACTACCGCTCGACCCAGAAGATTCTCGAAGCAGCTTCCAGCATCATCTCGGTCAATCAGCAGCGCAAAGCTAAGAGCCTCTGGACGGAGAATGAGCCGGGTGAGCCGGCCACCATCGTGGAGACCTACAATGAGCAGGAAGAAGCCCGCTTTGTCATCAGCGAAATAGAACGCCTGGTGAGTGACGGGGAGTTCAGCCTGAAGGATTTTGCCGTGATGTTCCGCACCAACGCCCAATCGAGAGCTTTGGAAGAAGCCTTTATCCGCTACGGCACCGCCTACAGGCTGGTAGCCGCCACCCGCTTCTACGAGAGGCGGGAGGTCAAGGATGTGGCTGCCTATCTCCGGTTTATCCAGAACCCCCGGGACAGCGTTAGCCTGACGAGAATCATCAATACCCCACAGCGGGGTATCGGCCAGCAGAGCCAGGCCAGATTAGCCGCCTGGGCAAAGTCGATGGGGATTTCCCAGTGGGAAGCGTTACAGACGCTATCCAAACCGGGGTCGGCGTCTGAGTCTCCCTTCAGCCCGCAAACAGCCCGGCTACTGACCGCTTTCACTAACCAGATGGCGGAGTTCATCGCCCGCAGCCGGGAGCTAAAACTGGTCGATTTGTTCGATATCGTCGTGGAGCGTTCCGGCTACAAGCGCTATATCTTAAGCGAGCCGGACGGCGAAGAGCGCTGGGAAAATGTCCTTGAGCTGCGCACCGTGGCCCAGGACTACGACCATATACCGCCACCGGAGGGATTATCGGCCTTCCTGGAGGGAGTGACGCTGGTATCGGATGTCGACGAGCTGGATGCAAGCGTCTCGGCAGTAACACTGATTACCCTGCACCAGGCCAAAGGGCTGGAGTTTCCCGTGGTCTTTATGGTCGGTATGGAGGACGGCATTCTGCCCCATTTTAGGTCCTTCGACGACCCGGCGCAGATGGAGGAGGAAAGAAGGCTGTGCTATGTCGGCATCACCAGAGCCAGGCAGAAGCTATACATGGTGCGCGCCTTCCGCCGTAACCTGATGGGACGGAGCATGGTGAGCCAGCCCTCGCGTTTCCTGGCCGACCTGCCCCGGCACCTGGTCGCCACCGGCGATAACCGGACAGGCGAGGAAAGCCAGATAGTCCCTTCCATTTACTCCTGGAACAAAGCCCCGGCGGCTGCCCCTGCCCCCGACCGCCCAACCCTGGAGCTAAAAGCCGGCGACAAGGTGCGCCACGACCAGTTCGGGCATGGGGTGGTAGTCAACTACCAACCGGTAAAGAATGACGCCGAAGTGACAATAGCCTTCTCCGGAGCGGTAAAAAAGCTCCTCCTCAGCTTCGCCAGGCTGGAAAAGGTGGGGTAGGTGGAAGGGCGTTTAATAACCAACTCTGTCATTACCCCGAAAATAGAACCCAACCAGGTTGTCATTGCGAGACCATTCCGACCGCAGTCGGAAGGCGAAGCAATCTGGGGGTGGCGTTTTCATACTTCGTGGTGCCGCTGGCAAGCGGCATGGAGGATTGCTACGAAATACCTCCTCTCCCCTTGCGGGAGAGGACTGAGGTGAGGGGTAATTTCATTTTTTGTGGCGCTGGTTATCCAGCATGATGGATTGCTTCGCCTTCCGCCTTCGGCGGAAGGCGAAGCAATCCACATACAATGTTCTCAAAATAATCCCAGACTTCCGTAAACTGTTCCCGATGGAATCGGGACGAGCCATCACGATTTCATCCCCTTCACATCTATTACACTGAGCGAAGAGAACGTATGACATCGTTCCTAAACACCCTCAGATAGCAGAGTTGACAATTAGCTTGGATGGGTCTATCATCTGGCTGAATATTGAAGGAAAACAGAGTCAGCTCACTGCTAGTTGAAATCGGAATCCCGGCTTGTTACCGTGGCGGAACGAACGAAGACAGGCTCGAAAGGAGGCTCTTATATCTTTCATTTACCGAAGAATTTTGTACGGCAAACCGGGTACTGCCGACCAGATTGTCCAGGTCTTGAAAGACAGCGAACAACTTATGCGGCGTCATAACGCCCCCGGGAAGATGCGCATTCTGGTGGACCATATGAGCGGGCGTTCCGATAGGGTAGTCGCCGAGGTCGAAATGAACGATACCGCGGAGTTTTTTGCCTTTATGGGGCAGGTTATGTCTAAACCTGAAGCCGCCGCCGAGTACAAAGCGCTGGAAGAAAGGGGTTTCGGCTCACGGATTATTCTGAAGCTGAGTGGTGGCGAGTAGTCTGACTTATGGCTGCGCCGCCACGCATATGCGGTAAAAACCTGCCTCAAAATGGTAGAATCTTGCTTACTTAATGTGGGAGGTGAGCAATGTCTGCTGAACAGAATGTGGCAATAGTCAGGGGTATGGTTGACGCGGTGAACGCACGAGATTTTGTCGCGCTGCGGAACGGGGCCCAGACGCCTCAAGCAAAAAAAACAGCGCTTTTGACAAGAGGTTCGATAAGCCATACACCGATTTGAGTAGAACTCCCCCACTTTAAAGCTCAACCGTAACATGGGAACGGCGGAAAGGTGGATTAAGGGGCTGGCCGCTTGCCGTCGAGATGTTACTTGGTACTGGCTACCACCACCGAGTTCTGCTCTCTGACTACCTGGCGCACGTAGCGGAAAATCTGCACCCCGGTTGCCGTCAGCGGGACGGCCAGTATCAGTCCCCAGACGCCAGCGAGCGCAGCGCCAAGAACCAGCAAGACTATGGTGATGACCGGATGAAGCCCCATATAACCACTCTGTACCCTGGGAACAAGAATGGTATTCTCCAGCAGCTGCACGACAACGAAGAGAATTATCACGAAGACTGTCTTCTCAGGAGCAAGAGCCAGAGTGACCACCGAGGCAATGGCAAGACCAATCAACGGGCCCACCGACGGTATCATCTCGGTTATGCCGGCGACTACGGCCAGCAGGGGCGCTAACGGCACTCTGAGAATCAGTAATCCAATCAAAGTAATCAGTCCGACGGCCGCTCCCAGAGTCAAAGTGGCACGGACATATCGCCCCAGCACATTCTCGATAATCAGAAGAATATTCCTGACATGCTCGGCTGCCCATTCGGGCATGCTTGAATAGAAACTATTACTCAGTTTTTCTCGGTCCTTCAGGACGTAAAAAACGAAGAGGGGCATGACTGCCACTCCCAGCAACGTGCTGAATGCCGCCGGCAGCTGAGCCACGCTTTCTTCGAAGTTGGCTTTTATAGCCTCGGTTATGGCATTTCCCGCGTCAAGAGCAAATGAATCGACATTCCCGCGCAACTCGCCCGGCACCATCCCCCGGGTGGAATCAGTCATTTGCTGCACAGTCGCCACCGCCTGTGCCCAGTGGGCGGTAGCATCCGCTAGTAAGACGGAGAAGGCCTGAATAACCGTATTAAAGAGGAAGAAGCCAAAAATCCCGAACACCGTGACAATCGAGGTGTTCACTATCACAATCGCCAACACCCGCCGTTTCCCGTCCGGCCAGTTACCCACCGGGCCGGAGCGAGGGAACCGTCTCTCCACCCAGGAGACGGCGGAATTCATGAAGAAGATAACGACAAAACCAATCAGGAATGGCAACAGCGCCCGCCGTAAGCCATAAATCAGAGCGAGGACAATGACAACGCCCGCGATAACAGTGATAAGCTGCCGGTATTTCCGGAGCGTTCCCGCAAAACTGCTCAAGCTACCCCCCCTTTGCCCCACACCTTCCACAACCGAAAATTCGGCTATTCTTCTTCTGTAGACACCACCGGTTCTTTGGAACCGTTTTTCTTTAGCTCGGCCATTTTCTCTCTCAGTTTATCGAACGCAGCGCCGGCTTGTTCTCTAACCTGCTCCCTGGTTTCCGAGCCCGAACGCGGAGCGAGCGCCAGACCAAGTACCGCTCCCACTACAGCACCGACCAAGAAACCTATGCCGAACCCCGAAGTCGCATTCTCTTCTGCCATAGCTAAGTCCCCCTTTGAAATATTTTGCCGACATTCTCTATCCCGTCACGTACGTCTTGAATAAGGGATACCAGCAGGTTGATCGGTTGAGACACCGGTTGACTCACATACGAAGATACTGTCTCCAGTGCCGTACAAGCCTCATCCAGCGACCCCAGTACCTTGATGATGCGCTTATAGAGCGAATAGGCAATAATCATAAAAAAGACAGATGTTCCGATGGCTATGATGCCGAAGATGATGATAACCAAATCCCGAAACCATTCGATTGGCATGTCTACCTCCCTTTACCTCTATTTAATCACAGCTTCTTACCAAGTCTCAACTTATCTTATTCTTCTTTCCCCGATAAGTAATTACGTAAACCTACCTAATTGCATTACCGAATCATGCTTAATCTTCGTTCCGGAACGCCCACAAAGAAACTCGGAGTTAGCAGACAGAATCAGGCGGGAATTTGATTTGTGAAGCAGTCAGCCTTTATAATTTAATCAAGAGGTCAATCGGGGGGGGAGGAAAATGAAATATCTGCTGTTTCTGGTGGGTGCGGTGACCCTGCTGGTTTCTGCCTGCACTCAGAGCGCACCCGCCGTCACACCCGAGCGCGAAGTCTCGGTGGATGGAAAGATATACCGGGTTATCACCGTCGCCCAGCTTAACACAACGCTGGGCAAAAAAGATTTTCTGCTTGTGAATGTGCACACTCCTTACGCCGGAGAAATCAAGGGTACCGACCTGTTTGTGCCGTATAACGAAATCGAGCAAAACCTGGTCAAATTGCCTGATAAGAATGCCAAAATTATCGTTTACTGCCGGTCGGGCGGGATGAGCGATATCGCTGCCAAAGAGCTGACCCGTCTGGGCTACATCAATATCAGGGACGTGCAGGGCGGTATGGGGGCGTGGGAGCAGGCGGGCTACCAACTAATCGATGCGCCGAAGTAAGCGAGAGATTGGAGCGCTGTTCCCCCCACCCTTTGAAAAAAGGGGAGCTTTGTATCAAATGTCATTCTGAAGGAGCACATTCGCTTTGCTCAGTGTAAACTCCGCGAATGTGCTCAGGGCATCGGCTAAACTCACTCAGGATTTTCGGCAGGAATAATATTTGCCTCGATTTTCTTCGTCCAATCCCTCAACAGCGTAACCTGCAGTTTTTTGCCTATCATATCCCGGCTCAGGGAGCGGTGGATATCATCGATACTGGTTATTTGTTTATCCTTCAACGAAACCATAATATCCCCTACCTTCAAACCGGCGTCGTCAGCCGGACTATCAGGCTCGACATCCAGTATTTGAACTCCGGCCTCTTGCTCGAAGTGGAAGAACCGGACCACCCGCACCGGCAGCGGGACCCTCTGACCGGAAATGCCCATGTAACCCCTGGTAACTTTACCCTCCCGGATGAGCAAGCTGACTACCCAGCGCATCGTATTTACCGGTATAGCAAAACAAATACCCTGGGCATATTGAATAACGGCCGTGTTTATGCCGATGACCTGTCCCCGGGAATCTACCAGAGGACCGCCGCTGTTACCCGGATTGAGGGCAGCGTCAGTCTGGATAATGTTTTCGATAAGCCGGCCGCTCCGGCTGCGCAAAGAACGCCCTAAAGCGCTGACTATCCCGGCCGTCACTGTGTTCTGGAAACCGAAAGGATTACCGATAGCGATAACCAACTGCCCAGGCCGTAATTTATCGGAATCTCCGAGATTAGCGATGGCCATACCCGAGCCGGGGACCCTCAAGACAGCCAGGTCGGTAGCCGTGTCCTTGCCGACCAGTTCGGCATCATAACTGGAACCGTCATCCAGCACCACCCGGAAGGTACTCGCCCCTTCGACAACATGGCTGTTAGTGACGGTATAGCCATCGGGCGTGATGACCATTCCGGAGCCGCTGCCTTCTTCGCCGCGTGGTTGTCCTCCCCGGCGACCACCCGTCCGCCGACGCCCGACATGCACGTGAGCAACGGCCGGACCGACTCTGGCCACCACGTTGGTGACAGTTTTTGAATAGGCATCGAGTTCTTCTGCCTCGTCAGGGCCGGGAGACGCAGAATCACCCGAGCCTCCGTAGGATGGTAAACTCAAAAATTCAAAATGAGGGTTTAAGTCAGAAGTAAACATTGCCTTTACTAATATGTTAGCCTAAAACCAGAGCTAGTTTCAAAGGTTTACTCACAGATAAGCCTAAATTACACATTTTAGCACATATCAGCACATCAAAGCGTATAGAGACTGCTTCTCAGCGTTTATCTGACTGCACCAGGCGCAGATAGGCTCGTCCCTCAGTCTAAGGACTTTACCGCCACATAGATTACGAATTTATAAACCCCTCCGGCGGAGTTTACACTGAGCACATTTCCCTTCCCTACGTTCAGAGTCAGTGCAAACTCCGGGAACATGCTCAGGGCAAGTTATGTCATTCTTCTGTCAACGGAAAAAGAAAGCCCCGCCGGCGCCATTGACAGAAAGATGACCCCGGAGGGGCGTAGTCTTTTTACCTCTTTATTATTCTATTAACAGAAGCTTAACGGCCCAGAGCTGCTTCCTGCTTCTTACGGATAGACCGGCCGCCATGACCGTGCTTAACTTCTTTGAATGCCTCTTTGTAGGCTTTCCTCTGTTGAGCTTTCTCCTGCTTTCTCCCCACTATACGTACCTCCAGCTAAAATTTTAGATTCTCCCTATTCTAGCTGTTTTGAGTAGGCCTAGTCAATTTCAATACCAGCCGGCGCATATCTTCAGCCAGAGAAAAAAGCGGCAGATTGCCCTCAGTCGATGCCTTAATTATCCCCTGTTCGATTAGCTCGTCGAGAGCCTTCTGTATGAAACGCCGGCCATTATCCTGGTTAAGAGCATGTATCACCGCCAACCGGTTAAAACGGACGTACGGATGCTCGGCAAAGAACAGGATAAGGTGCCAGGCATAGTAATCATGTCTCTGTTCTTCGATAATGCGGCTTAAAAGTTCCGAACTAGAAACCTCGTTTTCCCGAGGTGTTTCCTTTTCATGCGCTACGGGATAGTTAGCTGTGTCCGAGATACCGACCTCAGCTGTCATGAGTGCCTCCTTCTTGTTTTTAGGTAAATACGGAACGATATTACCATCTTTTAACCTCTAACCGATTTTCTTTAATCGGTTTTCGATACGATAATCAAACCTTGAGCAAACTACCTAACTATTGTGGTGTATCTAACACTTCGTTAGTTCACCACCTTTACCATACCGACGAAAGTCGGTATCCAGAGGAATCCATATACGGCCTGGATTCCGGCTTTCGCCGGAATGGGAGAATGCGGGCACTAACGTTATTTGCGATTCACCACACTATGGTATCGCGCTGAGATATTGCCCTGCCTGATATAGGAAGGCGTGTCAAGCTCTTCTTCTTTGATACCCTTGAGCATCTCCCCCATTTCCCGTTCCCGGGTGGCGTTAGCCATAGCCTCCTTGGTAGCAAAACCGGTGGCTACCAGCGTCAGACGCACATCGCGTCTCATGTTCTCGTCGAGGACGACCCCGAAAATAACATTCGCCTCCGGGTCGACAGCTTGCTTGACAAGCTCGGCAGCCGCGGCAACTTCGTGCAGAGAAAGGTCGCTACCGCCAGATATATTAAGCAAGACGCCCCTGGCTCCTGCCATGGAAACATCGAGTAAGGGACTGGCCAACGCTTGCCGGGCAGCCTCCACAGCACGGTTCTTACCAGTCCCGTGGCCGATAGACATCCAGGCAGGCCCGGCATCCTTCATAACCGACCGGACATCGGCAAAGTCAAGGTTAATCAGTCCGGGCTGGGTGATGACCTCAGTGATTGCCTGCACTCCCTGCTGGAGCACCTCGTCGGCATACTTGAAAGCTTCGTCCACATTTGTTTTGCGGTCGCAGAGCTGAAGCACCCGGTCATTCGGAACGATGATGAGGGTATCCACCTGTTCCATCAGGTCTTGAATTCCCTCTTCAGCGACCCTCTTGCGGTGAGCGCCCTCGAAGCCGAACGGCTTGGTAACCACGGCAATGGTCAGGGCGCCGCTTTCCCTGGCAATCCCAGCCACTACGGGGGCTGAGCCGGTACCGGTACCGCCCCCCATGCCGGCGGTAACGAAGACCATATCCGCTCCGGTGACCGCCTGCTTGATCTCATCGCGGTTTTCTTCGGCAGACCTCCTGCCGATTCTATGGTCGCCACCGGCGCCTAAACCGCGGGTAACCCGCTCGCCAATTTGAAGTCTCACCGGCGCCTCGGTCACAGCCAGATGCTGAGCATCAGTATTCATTGTGATAAATTCGACGCCCCTGATTTGCTCCCGTACCATACGGGTAACTGCGTTACAACCCGACCCGCCCAGACCGATGACTTTGATTTTGGCTGTACTGGATATAATCGTTGACTTAGACATTTTAGAACCCTCCTTGACCGGTGCGGCCGCTAGCGAAAGAGTTGCAGGAGTCGGTTAACCAGGGTTTTTATTCCGCCTGCTCTTTTCACTTCTTCGCTTTGCTTGCCACTCTGGCTCAACTGCCAGAGAAGAAGACCGACCCCGGTAGCGTAGGCCGGATTTTGCAAAGAATCAGAAACGCCTTCCATTCCGAAAGGCACGCCGACTCTCACCGGGAGACGGGTTACCCCTTCAGCCAGTTCGGCAATACCAGGCAAGCTAGCCCCACCGCCAGTGAGCACCAGGCCAGCCGGAACAAGTTTGGAAAGGCCAGATTGAGGCATTTCCAGGACAATCAGACGCATTAGCTCCTCGATACGAATACGGATAATATCGGACAGGTCCTCAGACGGAATATTTTGTCCTTTATAATTCAGCATGGCATCATCGGGACGCTTCCGGCCGTCGACCGGTCTGACATCCCCATACTTCTTCTTGATTTCCTCAGCCAGTTCGAAGGAAAGGTCGAGGCCGACAGAAATATCCCGGGTCACCTGGTAGCCGGCTACGGGAATGACGGCCGTGTGATAAACGGTATCATCTTTATAAACGGCAACATCGGTAGTGCCCCCGCCGATATCAGCCACAATAACACCTTTCTGCTTTTCCTCCTGAGTAAGGACTGCTTCGGCGCTAGCCAGTGGTTCCAGCACCAGGTTATCAACCTCGACCCCGACACCACGGACGCACTTAGTCAAATTCTGAATGGAGGTAATCGCTGCGGAGATAACATGGGTTTCAACATCAAGACGGGGGCCGTGCATACCCACAGGGTTAGTGACAGCCTCCTGGTCGCCGACTTTATAGGTTCTAGGAATGACATGAAGCAGCTTGTTCTCGCCGGGAATCTGGATGCTTTTGGCAGCATCGAGAACCCGCTTCAAGTCGGCGGGACGAACCAGCTGGTCCTGCCGGGTAATAGCAATAGCGCCCTGGCGATTGGCTGAAGTAATGTGCCGGCCCGTGATGCCAACATTAGCCGATTGTAACCTATAACCAGCGGTTCGCTCGGCCAGTGCCACCGATTGGCGAATCGAATTCTTGGCTACATTGACATCGACCACCATGCCTTTATGCATCCCCTCCGATGGGGCGATGCCGACCCCCAGGATACGGAGTCCACTCGTGCCGCCGCTATCCGCCATGATAGTGCAAACCTTAGTGGTGCCAACATCGATGGCTGCCAGCCTCGTTTTCCTCATTATTATCTCCTTGACCGATACCTGAAGGTTTCAGCTACTTCATCTTTAGCTAGTTTTCTAAATTATTTACCCTCGCGATAGCGTACGTTCCATTTATTGCACAGCCCCATAACATAGTTATGAAGCTCAACATTCGGGATGCGGTAAATTTCTGCCAGGAAGCCATGGAGCAGTTCCCCACCGGTCATCCCCGGCGTCGGTTCCTGGGGTCCGGGCAGGTTAATATAGACGATTTCGGTCATAACTTTCTGGTACTCAATGGGTGTCGGCATCAGATACCTCCTACTACAATGTATTAATTACTGACAATCCTACCCGTGCCAAGAAAGCCCGTCAATTATTGTCCTTTCCAGTTCCAAAAGTTATCCAACCAGTGCCAATTTAGTTCCAAAATAATTCCATAACATTTCTTCTTATGGTATTGAATTGTCATTCCATTCTCTATATAATAAGGAAACCGATTGAGTAGTTCGAGGGCGGCATGACTAACGATAAGAGCCGAAAACATCTACCTCCCTACATTTCTTACCGCACCTTTGAAAACTTCATCGGTCGCCTGCAGCCGCAGGTTCCCGCTCGAATCGACCGCAGCTACTGGGGGGACACTTTATCCGGCAGCACCGGCACCCAGCTGATGGCGGCGCTCCGCTTCCTCAATCTTGTCGATAGCAACGGCAAGCCGACCATACGGCTGAAACAGGTGGCTGCTGCCAAAGCAGAGCAGAAGTCGGCAGTTCTCAAGGAAATAACCTCAGAGGCCTACCATTTTGTGCTGAGCAGTTCCCTGGACATTCAGAACGCTACCTACTCTCAGTTGGAAGAAGTTTTCCATGATAATTTCCAGCTCACCGCCGACGTCGGCCGTAAGTGCATCAAATTCTTTATTTCCCTGGCCGGTAATGCCGGAACTACTCTGTCTCCTTTTGTGACCAAACGGTTACGGACACATATCGGTACTGGAACGGCAGGCAGTAAGAGCGTCCCCAAAAAGACAGTGCCAAAATTGAACCGGAACGGACTAATTCCAGAAGATACGCTACGAGTGGCGCCAGACAATCATCTAACAACGGTACATTCAAAGTTATTGGAAAAATTTCCGGCCTTCGACCCGGCCTGGAGTGACGAACTCAAATCGAAGTGGTTCAGCGCCTATGATGAGTTGCTGAAACGCTATCCAACCCGGTAGGAACCGGGGCTTAGCTGCATAAATCAGCGTAATTATTAACCGAGAGCGCACAGGCGGCCCGCCTGTGCCCACCAGATAGGAACACACCTACCCTTATTATTAGCTAAGGTCGCAACCCGGCACTACCTAACCGCCAGGGACAGAAAGAGCCAGTAGACGATAACGTTGATGACGGTCAGGGGCAAACCCACCCTGATGAAGTCCCAGAAAGTCAAAGTAATATCCCGGCTCTTTTCGGCATTTTGAATAATGATGACATTGCTGGCGGCGCCCAGAATGGTCAGGTTACCGGCGATGGTGCTGCCGGCGGCCAGAGCCATCAAGTTCCCGACCGACCCGCCGAGTCCGGTTAACACCGGCAGGTAGAGGGCAACCAGGGGCACGTTGGAGATGAGCTGGCTCAAGAGAACGCTGACCAGCATAATCTGCCCGTTCGCAGTCAAATTCACCTGTAAAGATGCCGTCACTCTCTGAAAATACCCTGTATTCCACACGCTCGCCATCAGGACGAACATGGCGGCAAAGAAAATCAGGGTGTGCCAATCGATATGGCGAATCATTTCGAACCTTCTCCGGCTAAACAGGATAACCGGCAGCGCGGCAATCAGGGCGATGTAGGTCAGCTCGATGTCCACCGGCCAGCCAGCGAAGACGATGACAATTTTCAGCAGTATCATCACGATCAGCAGGACCAGGGAAATGCGAACCAGCCTTGCCAGGCCGACATCTGTGATTGCTTCCGGCGGGTGAGAAGCCAACCGGCTCCTGAATTCCTCTTTATGGAATAGGCGGAGGATGCCATAAGCCAGCAGCAGATTTAGCAGCGTGGGCAAGAAGAGAAAGCGCAGAAAGGTAACGAAGGGATTGGCGATGCCGCCATGAATGGCCACGAGCAAGTTCTGGGGGTTGCCGATGGGGCTCATAACGCTGCCCGTGGTCACGGCAAAGGCCAGGGCGAGCAGCAGGATTTTGGGGCTTGTATTCGTCTTCCTTGAGAGAGACAGCGCCACCGGAGTACCCACGATAGCCAGGGTATCGTTCATCAGCAGGGCAGAGAGCAGCCCCATGCCGAAAATGATGTAGAGCACCAGAGCGTTCAGCGTCCCGGCTTTCTTGAAGAACAATGAGGCGAGATAGGCCAGGTAACCGCTCTCCTCGAGGGCTTGGCCGACTACAAAAACGCCAAAGAGGAAGAGAATGACATCGGTATTTACCGACCGGGCGGCGTCAGGGAAAGATATCTGCCCGGTGGCCAGGACGCCGAGCGCCCCTAGCAGCATAACCTGCCAGATGCGGAACCGGACGAACCCCACCCGCCTGACGGCGATGAGGATGAAGACCACAGCCAGAACGATTAGCGATAGCAAGAGCCAGTCTTATCCAATCACAGGAGCCTCCGGCAGAAATCCGCTTTCAGCCCGCGTATTAATCCGGTCTTCATTCTAGCATAATGTTCAAAAACAGTCAGACATCCATTCCCAAAAAGAACCTCAACAATTTCGGCAAAAGATTGGGTGGCTGAGTTAGAAAAGTGTTTTAATAACTGCCACGCCAACCTGCCCACGCCGTCATTGCGAGCGTAGCGAAGCAATCCGTAAGCCTGGGCAACGGATTGCTTCGGGCGGCGTTTACACTGAGCATAGCGAATGTGCCCTCGCAATGACGGCGTGTTGCTAAACGACCTCTCACTTAGATAATTTGATACAGCCCGGCTGTTTACCCTATAATTTTTAAATAATAGGTTTTCTCCTCTTGACATCTTACACGGAAGCGTGTATAGTTGGAGTAACATGCCGATTAAGATTTTAGAGCCTCAGGTCGTTGCCCGGATTGCCGCCGGGGAGATAATCGAGAGGCCGGCTTCGGTGGTCAAGGAGCTGGTGGAGAACTCGCTGGATGCCGCCGCAACCCAGATTTCGGTCGAGGTAAACGGCGGGGGCGTCGGACTCATCCGGGTTACCGATAACGGGTTAGGCATCCCGGCCGCCGAGCTGGAGCTTGCCTTCGAGAGATACGCCACCAGCAAGATTGGCGGTCTCGATGACCTGGAGTCCATTTCCAGCCTGGGCTTCCGCGGGGAAGCCCTGCCCAGCATCGCGGCGGTGTCTCATATCGAAGTGGTCACCTGCGCCGGCAGCCAGGCAGGCAACTTCCTCAGCCTGAGAGAGGGAGTCCGAGACGAGCTGAGAAGCCAGGGGCGGGCCAAAGGCACGACGATAACAGTGAAAAACCTGCTGCGCAACGTGCCGGCCCGGCTCAAGTTCCTCAAATCGGTGCCGACGGAAAACAGCCACATCGCTAACGTGGTCAGCCAGTATGCCCTGGCCCGCCCGGAGGTCAAATTCAGCCTGATTACCGACGGCCGGCCGACGCTGAGGACGCCCGGCAGCGGGCGGCTGCTCGATAGCATTATCGAGGTCTACGGCGCCGAGACGGCCCGTGAGATGCTCGATATAGACAGCAGCGAGAGCATATGGCAGGGCAGCCCGGCGCCGCCCCAGGTACGTGTGACCGGCATGGTCGGCTCGCCGGCACTGAACCGCTCGAATCGGGATTACCTCAGCTTTTTCGTCAACCGCCGCTGGATTAACAGCAAACTGCTGGCCTGGGCGGTCGAGGAAGCTTACCACGGACTGCTGATGCAGGGCAGACATCCGGTAGCAGTTATCAATATCAGCGTGCCCCCCGGGGAGGTGGATGTCAATATCCACCCCACCAAGACCGAGGTCAAGTTCCAGAACGAGCGGCTTGTTTTCAGCGCCGTCCAGAAAGCGGTGCGGCGGGCGCTGGTCGCCCAGGCGCCGGTACCCGGCATCGAGGAGGTGTCCGCTGCTTACGGAGCGCCACCCCTCCCCCACCCGGGTGCGGTAACGCCCTTCAGCGGGCAAGCTCGCCAGACATTCTGGATGCCCCGGGAAACAGGGCGACAAGAAACTATCTCCTCCCCGACCCTCCAGCCAACCCCTTCCTCGTCTTTGCCGGCACTGCGGCTGCTGGGGCAACTAGCCGGCAGCTATATCGTCGCCGAGGGACCGGAGGGGCTTTATCTCATCGACCAGCATGCTGCCCACGAGCGCATCCTCTTCGAGCGAATCCGGACGCAGATTGCTCGGCACAAGCTCGAGGTGCAGGGGCTGCTTGAGCCGGCCACTTTCGAGGTCACCCCCAGGCAGGACGAGAGCCTGAAGGCCTGTTACCGGGAACTGGCTGAATCAGGTTTCTCGATAGAACCCTTCGGCGAGAGAAGCTACCTGGTGAGAGCCGTGCCGCTCCCGCTCAATAAGAAAGACTGGGCGGCTGCGCTGAGGGAACTGCTCGAAGCGATGTCCGAAGGACTTGTCCCGAGCAAAGCCGAGGGAGGCGACACCGACTGGCGGGAAAAGGTAGCCATATCCTTTGCCTGCCACGGCGCCATCAAAGCCGGACAGACCCTCGCCGACAGTGAAATGAGGGAGATGCTGAGACAGCTTGAGGAGACATCTACCCCCAACTCCTGCCCCCATGGCCGGCCGACCATGATTCGGCTCAGCTTGAGCCAGATGGAGAAAGAGTTTCACAGGGCGTAAGGTGGTTGGCGATATTACTCGACAAAGCGACCCGGGCATGGAACTGCCATCCTTTGTACCCCCTCCCTAAGATGCTTCGGTCATCCCGATGGAATCGGGACTCCCTCCAGCATGACAACTCACGTATGTGTCATTCTGAGCGAAGCGAAGAATCTCAGGGCAGGGTGGAAAACGGTCACCTCACCTCACCCAGATTGCTTCGCCTTCCCGACGAAATCGGGGAATGGTCTCGCGATGACGGATCTCATTCCCTTTTCTTCAAGAAGAGCTTGAGGCTGGTGACCGGGCCGGCCCCTTTCAAAGAGGCGGCCAAGGCCATCATAATATTGGTAATAATTTCTTTGGGAAACTTGGTCAGGGTAATCGGCGTTTCATTTATGTAAAGAGAAATGCGCTCGCTCTGAGGCGCGATGAAGCCCGTCTCGATAAAGTCGGCTAATGGCTTGACATCCTCGAGGGAGAACTGCCTGGTTTTGGTCTCCAGCGGCTCGTCGGTGGCGATGGCGATGAGCTTCTTGAGGTCTTTCAGAGGCGGCCCGATTTCCTTCCTGTGGACTTCGATTTTGGGGACGTCGCTCTGTTTGAAACCCTCGGCGATGATAATATCCGGGTCCTCGCCGAAGAGCCGGGCGATTTCCTCGAGGCTGACATTCGGAGTCACCGGCTTGATGAGTAGCGCCCTGTCCTCGGAGAAAACGATGGTCGCCTCGCTGCCGGCCTGGATATGGCGAAAGCTGTCCTTGCCCGGCTCGTCGAGGCTCGTGCCGTGGCCGGCGTGCTTGATGGTAGCCACATGGTAGCCCCGGGAATTCAGTTCGCGAATCAGCTTTTCGATGAGGGTCGTTTTCCCCGAGTTAGACAGACCGACGAAGGCGACTATAGCTGGCAATTCTTCCTCCCCCTTTCATTATTGTAACCCCTCCCCGCCCGAAAATCCAAAACCCAAAGTTCAAATGCCAAAACACGATTGTCATTGCGAGCCCCGATTTATCGGGGCGTGGCAATCTCGACAAATCATATAGATTGCCACGGGACTCAGCCTGAAGGCTTCGCCCTCGCAACGACAGTTTGGTTATCTCTCCCCGAAAATCTTTGTCCCGATGCGCACGAGGTTAGCCCCCTCCTCGATAGCCACCGTGTAGGAAGCGCTCATGCCCATCGAGAGGTACTTCATCTCGACGCCGGGCAGGTCAAGTTTTCCGAGCTTTTCAAAGAGCTGCCTCGTTTCGGCAAAGCAAGGCCTGTAATCCTCCGGGTTAGCCGAGCGAGGCCCGATAGTCATCAGCCCCATCACCTTGATATTGGGCAAGGCCGATAGCTCTCCGGCCAGCGGTTCGACCTGCTCCGGCAAGACGCCCGATTTCTGCTTTTCCCGGCCGCTATTGACCTCAATGAGCACGGGCATCGTCTTGCCGAGGCGGGCGCACTGTTTATCGATTTCCCGGGCGATTTCAAGTGAATCAAGGCTTTCTATCATATCGAAGAGGGCGACCGCTTTCTTCACCTTATTCTTCTGCAGGTGGCCGATGAGATGCCAGCGAGCTTTATTGCCCACCGCCTGATAATGCCGCTCGGCTTCCTGGACATAGCTCTCCCCGATAATTTTAACGCCCGCCCCCACCGCCTCCAGCACCTCCTCAGGCCGAGCGCCCTTGGCGGCAGCCACCAGTTCCACACCCGGCGGAAGCTCGCTCAAAAGCTGGCGGACATTCTCTCCAACCGTTTTCAACGCCGAGTTAGCCACTGATTGAAATTATATCAGTAAGCGGGGATTTACGCCACGCTTGAGATAAAATCCCTCTCAATCTCCCTTTGACAAAGGGAGATGCCTTTGTGTTTGTTCCTTTCGCTGTAGGTATCCCCCTTTCGTAAAGGGAGACAAAAGGGGGATTTAAGGGGTTAGAGGACAGAAAGAAGTGCGCCGCGGCGAAGCCCCCCTACGCTGCTAAAGAAAAGTTTTATGCGTAATGCTTGTCCAAGAAACTCTAGACTTTCCTGTAAACAATATACGGCCTGTATGTTGCGGAGAAAAGCCCTGTAAGACCACTTCAAAACCCGGTATTTTCGTACTAGAATAATATTACTCAATGTTTGCGCTTACATAACGATAATCTCTTCTACCAAAACGTTTTTCTGGATAAGCTTCCCACTCCACTATGATTAAGTAACCACCCTTCCTAATAATTCTAGGGTAGTTAGATTTCGTAAAGTATCTTCCTTCTCTGCCTCTGAAATCTGAAACATACTGTTCCCAATTAGAGTTTGGATAGAACCCAGAAGAAGAAAACATAAAGACACAGTCTATAGACTCTGATTCAATCGATTCAAAGTACGAATCTCTGTTCTCTGGAGATACTCGAATGTAATCATCCAGATTCTCACTGCCGCCCTTTTCAAGAATGTCTACGCCTATTACCGTTTTACTATAATTCCTCAGCATTGGGCCATAATGTGAACCATCACCACAACAGTGGTCGATAACGACATCAAATTTCTTGACGCCTAAATTTACAAGAATGTCGTCTAAAGCTAGCTTCATCTTGGGCGGGGGAAACTGCGTCCAGGCTGAACCATATGGATTAACAACCGTGTAACCTAATAGATTAAGAACCGATTTTCTTGCCAACCGATGATTTACCAAATGATAGAGAACACGCCCTGTCTTATGTCTCAGTGCTACAGACTTAAAGCGACCATAAATACGGTTGTTATGTATCAATGAGTACAGTGTTCTTAGTAACTTTTCCATTAACACATTACATTAACGACAGAATATCTTAGCAAATTGTCTTTCTAAGATCATTGTGTCGCTCAAACTTGCTCCCCCTCCTCCTCCAAATCCTCCTCCACTTCCCCCTCACCCATCTCTTCTTCAAGCTGTTCCATGAGGCGGGCGGCGCGGGGGTAGCCGATGTGCAGGCGGCGCTGCAGGAACGAGGTGGAGATGTGCTCGTGTTCCAGGGCAAGCTGTCTGGCTTCCCGGAGGAGCGCATCGTCAGGATAGGCATCCTTGCCGCCGGACCCGGCCTGTTGAGCCAGTTCTTCAATCTTCAAGAGCGGAGAAGTCTCTCCCTTGCGCTGGCCGCCCCAGAAATAGACCAATCTCTCCGCCTCGGCATCGGAGACGTAGCAGCCCTGGAGACGCTTGGGCTTGGCGGCTTCAGTGGGCATAAAGAGCATATCCCCGCTGCCGAGCAGCTTCTCGGCGCCGACCATATCCAGGATAGTGCGGGAATCCACCTGCGAGGTGACGGCGAAGCTGATACGGGTGGGGAAGTTCGCTTTAATCAAGCCGGTAACAACATCCACCGATGGCCGCTGCGTGGCCACGACCAGGTGAATGCCGACCGCCCGGGCCAGCTGGGCTAGACGGCAGAGGGTCTGCTCCACTTCATCACCGGCCGTCATCATCAAATCAGCCAGTTCGTCGACAATCAGCACCAGATAAGGCATCCTATCCTTACCCTGTTTGTTCTTATTGTATGACTCGATGTTGCGGCTGGAATCCGCCGCCAGAATCTGGTAACGCTTGTTCATTTCCTGGGTCAGTCCGCGCAGGGCGAGCACGGCTTTATCGGCATCGACAATGACCGGAGCAGCCAGGTGCGGAATTGTGTTAAAAGTAGTCAGCTCCACCCGCTTTGGGTCTATCATCAGGAAACGGACATCATTGGGAGAATTGGTCAATAGCAGGCAGGAGATGATGGCATTCAAACAGACCGTCTTCCCGCTGCCCGTCGAGCCGGCAATGAGCAGGTGGGGCATCTTGGCCAGGTCGGCAGCCACCGCCTCCCCGCCGGCGCCCTTCCCCAGGGCAATCGCCATCTTCGCCTTCGACTGCACCTTCTGAAAAACGTTGGTCTCGATGACTCCCCGCAGGCTGACCAGGCTGGAGATTGTGTTCGGCACTTCCACGCCGACTATAGATTTGCCCGGCACCGGCGCCTCAATCCTGATGCTGGAGGCGGCCAGAGCCAGAGCAAGGTCGTTGGAGAGAGAGGTGATTCTATCCACTTTCACCCGCGTCCGGGAGACTTCTTCTTGTTTTACAGTGACCTTGCCGTCCTTATCCTTGACCCTGACTTCCTTCATCCTGCGGTCCCAGCCCGGCTCGATGCCGAACTGGGTGACCGTCGGCCCGGCGTTTATCTGAACTACCTTCGCCTCGACGCCGTAGCTGGCAAGAGCCTCCTCGATGAGTTTAGACCTCTTTTCATTATCAGCCTGGCTGAACTGCATCTCGGGCGACTTGTCCAGGATATCGATGGGCGGTAAGCGCCAGCCGTCGACGACGACACCATCGGGCGCTTCGCCGTACTTTTTCCAGACTTCCTGGGCTACCTCTTTCAGTTGCTGAGGCGACGAGGGAACCGGAACCACGGGAGCCGGTGTTCTCTTTCTAGGTTCGAGTTTCTCGACAAGTCGGCGAGCGACTGGAGTTTTTGGAGTTTGCTGAGTCGATTGAGTCTGTTGAGTAGGAGAGGCCAAAGATTCGGGCGCAGGCCAGGGAACAGGCACCGGTTTCGGCCTGCCGAGATGGATTCGTCTGAAACGGCCGATTGTCCGGAGAACGGCCGCCTTCACCAGACGGAAAGAGAGACCCGGAGCGACCAGAACAAAGCCGATGACAGAAAAGGCTGCGATACGGAGAATGCCGAGGAAGTCAGCCTGCCCAATGATGTCCTGGCCGAGGCTACCCCCGAGACCTCGAAAACTGAGTATTCCCCAGGCAGCCAGTATAACGGCAACAGCTCCCAGCAAGTAGTTCCCATGACGTATTGTTGTGAGCAGTTTTCGGCGCGAAACTATCCAGACCAGGGCCACAAGAGCAATGATGGGAAAGACCAGCCCCCAGCCGAACAAACCCACCAGATATCTGGCCCAGGAAATAGTTACTTTGACGATTTGTTCCCGCTGCAAGTAGATGATGCCGGCCAGGGCAACAATCAGGGTAAGGTACAGGCCCGGCGGCGTCAAGAAAAACCTTACCAACCGCAAAGGCCGGGCCCCTCCGGATTTGCGTTTAGCTTTATATTCCAGGTCGTAATTCCTGGCCATAGGCTATTATAACCTATCCCCTGCCCCATTCCCTTCTAAGGGAAGGGGGTGAATTTTTTGTCGAAGGGGCTTCGCCCCTTCGAGCTTCCCCTCATAACGCAAACTACACTTTCACCATAAACGGCAGCACCATGGGGCGACGGCGGGTCTGGTCGTAATAGTACTTGTTCAGGGTATCCCTGATTTTGGTATTGATGTAGCTCCAATCAGCCGGCCGGGCGCCGCCGTGGTCGAGAACTTTGGCCACCAGGTCACGGCTCGCCTCAATCATTTCACTGGACTCCGTGGTATCGACAAATCCCCGCGAGACGATATCGGGCCGCCCCACCAGCTTGCCAGTCTGCTGGTTGATGGCAATAATCACCATTACGATGCCATCCTTGGAGAGCATCTTCCTGTCACGAAGAACAACGCTGCCGATATCCCCGACGCTCAAACCATCGACATAGACATTGCTATAGGTAATTTTGCCGGTCTTCTTGCCCGACTGCTGATTTAGCTCCAGGACATCGCCGTCTTCGAGCACGAAGATATTTTCTTTTGGAATGCCTACTAATTCTGCCAGCGTGCCGTGAAAGCTCAGGTGACGGTATTCGCCATGAACCGGCACGAAGAACTTCGGCTTAATCAGGGAAAGCATCAGCTTAAGCTCCTCCTGGGCGGCATGCCCGTGGACATGAACCGGAGCTACCTTATTATATAGCACCTGGGCACCCTGCTTGAAAAGGGTATCCACCGTCTTGTTAATCAGCCCTTCGTTACCGGGAATGGGGCTGGCTGAAATGACCACGGTATCCCCACGGATGATATGGAGCTGGGGATGGTCCTGGTTGGCGATGCGGACCAGCGCCGAAGTCGGCTCGCCCTGACTGCCGGTCGTCACGAAGATAATCTTGTTATGGGGCAGACCGCGCAGTTCATCCAGCCGGGCAAGCACTCCCTCGGGAGCGTGGAGATAGCCCAATTCGATTGCCATGTGAACCGTATCGCTCATACTACGACCGACGATGAAAACACGGCGCCCGTACTTGGCGGCGGAATCGATGACTTGCTGAATACGCGAAACCAGCGAGGAAAAGGTGGTGACGATTACCCTGCCCGGCGCTTCGGCGATTACCCGGTCTAGGGTTTCACCGACGACACTCTCCGAGGGTGTGTAACCGGGCAACTCGGCATAGGTGGAGTCGGAGAGGAGGAGCAAGACGCCCTGCCCGCCCAACTGAGCCAGACGGGACAAAGCCGTCGGCTCGCCGCAGACCGGTGTGTAATCGAGCTTAAAATCGCCGCTGTGAATCACTGTGCCGATGGGAGTCTGGATTATCAGGCCGGCTGAATCAGGGATGCTGTGGCAAACAGGGAAGAACTCGACCCTGAATTGCCCTAAACTCACCTTCTCACCGAAAGACACAGTTTTCAGTTTGGCTCCCGAGAACGCCTTTCTTTCCTTAAGCTTCACGGAAACGAGACCCACAGTCAGCTTGGTAGCATAAACAGGCACATTCAGTTGGGGCAGCAGGTAAGGCAAGGCCCCGATATGGTCTTCGTGGCCATGAGTAAGCACTATGCCCCTTACCTTATCCCGGTTCTCCACTAGATAGCTGATATCGGGAATTACCAGGTCGATACCCAGCATTTCTTCTTCAGGGAACATCAGTCCGGCATCGATGACGATGATGTCGTTCTGATACTCTAGCGCCATCATGTTCTTGCCGATTTCACTCAGACCCCCGAGGGGAATAATCTTCAATCTTGCCTTAGGCATTTATACTTCAATCCTCGTTTTTAATCTATTCGATTGTCATTGCGAAAAGTCCCGATAGGATCGGGCGACGTAGCAATCCCAAGAGATTTATATGGATTGCCACGCCCCGACAAGCGGGGCTCGCAATGGCGCTACTCTCATTCGTCTTCTCAAAGCATTTTCAATTGCTGTGCCTGAAGCTGCGGTTGAGGCACAGGCTCCGGTTTAACCTCCGCCATATTCTTCGCCTCGGCCAACAATGCTGGAATCTTGAGCATATCCGCCTGTATCGCCTGGCGCAGGCTCTGCTGATGGAGAGCCGCCGCCGGATGATACATGGCAAAATAGAGCACGCCGTCCTGCTTCTGAACCGTACCATGAATCTTGCTGATGCTCTTGCCGGGGAAGAACATCGCCATCGAATAGCGCCCGAGGGTAACAATCATCCTGGGGTGAATCAGTTCAAGCTGTCTGTCTAACCAGGGACGGCAATTAGCGATTTCGATGGGTAGAGGGTCACGGTTATTGGGAGGGCGGGTCTTAATGACATTGGTAATATAGACTTGCTGGCGTCTCAGATGAATGGAGGCTAACAAATCATCCAGAAACTTACCGGCTGGCCCGACGAAAGGGCGCCCTTGCTGGTCTTCGTGATAGCCCGGCGCTTCGCCGATAAACATGATGTCAGCGTTCTCCGCCCCCTCACCCGGCACCGCTTTGGTTCGGAAGCGGGCAATATCACATTTGTGACAAACCGCAATTTCCTTATAAAGCTCAGTCAGCGCTGACATTTAATCCTAGCAATTCACCCAAGCACAATGAACCAGCCTTTTGCCTATGATAGCACGCCTGATATGGCGCGTCAATCTTGGAGGGGTTCACCTCACCCCGTATCAAGTACGAGGCAAGCAAGTGTCTTCCAAGAAAGGAGATTACATAGCAGTCAAGGATATATTCGCTGTGCCCGCACTCGTTGTAGCCGCAACAACCGTATCTTGAACATGTGGAGAATAGTACTGGAACGGTAGTTCGTGCTCCTCGATATGAGAAGCAACACTCAATACGACCAGTGTCATAGCTGCTCCTACGCATAGACCGCTTTCCCAGTAATTCATAAATTTATTATATCATAAAGTCGGTTGACAGCATTTGAGTATCGTTGTAGACTTCACAAGGGGGAGGAAAGATGAGTTTTTTACGTCATAGCGACCCGGAGATTTTTCAGGCGATTGAATCGGAGAAGAAACGGCACAGGGAGACGATAGACCTGATTGCCTCGGAGAATTATCCCAGCCGCGCCGTCTTAGAAGCCGAGGCATCCATCCTGACCAGCAAGTATGCCGAAGGTTATCCGCAACGGCGTTACTACGGCGGTTGCGAAAATATAGATAGAGTAGAAAGTCTGGCTATAGAGCGAGCCAAGGAATTGTTCCATGCGGAGCACGCCAACGTCCAGCCGCACGCCGGGTCACAAGCCAACATGGCTGTCTATTACGCTCTGCTCAAGTTCGGTGATACCGCCATGGGAATGAGCCTGTCCCACGGAGGTCACCTCACGCACGGCGATAAAGCCAGCTTCTCGGGAAAGAACTATAATTTCATCCACTACGGAGTCAGCCGGGAAACAGAGAGAATCGATTACCCGGAGTTGGAAAAGCTCGCTCTGAAGCACCAGCCCAAGCTGATTGTGACCGGCGCCAGCGCCTATCCCAGGATTATCGACTTCGAACGGTGCCGTGATATTGCCGATAAGGTCGGGGCTAAACTGCTGGTGGACATCGCCCACACGGCGGGAATGATTGCCGCCGGTCTGCACCCCAGCCCGATGCCCTATGCAGACGTGGTAACCGGCACCACCCACAAGACACTGCGGGGGCCGCGAGGTGGTTTTATCCTCTGCCGTAAAGAACTGTCTCCGGCCATAGACTCAGCCGTCTTCCCCCAGATGCAGGGCGGGCCGTTTATTCACCTCATCGCTGCCAAAGCGGTCGCCTTTCACGAAGCGGCCCAGCCCGCGTTCGTCGAATACCAGAGAGCCGTGTTGGACAATGCCCTGACGCTGGCCACCGAGCTAAAGAAACTGGGCATGCACCTGATATCCGGGGGAACCGATACTCACCTGATGCTAATGAGCTTGACCAAGATAGGCATCAACGGTAAAGAGGCTGAGGAGGCACTGCTTAAGGTCGGCATTGTTGCCAACCGGGATGGCATTCCTTTCGACCCGCTGGGGTCTATGAAAACAAGCGGCATCAGATTCGGCACGCCGGCGGTAACAACCCGCGGTTTCGGCAAGGAAGAAATGAAAAAGATTGCCAACCTTATCGTGAAGGTAATTACCAATATCGGTGATGAAAATATTGAAAAAGAGGCCTGTCAGGAAGTTTGCCAGATGTGCGCCCGCTTCCCGATACCGAGGTTTGAGAGCTAGTCGAGTTAAAAAATCCCTATCCCCCGCCTACCAAAGCCTCTCGCCTGCCAAAGTCTTGTACGGCGAGCAGGTGTGCGGCGGGCAGGCCTTCATCCCCTTCCCATTTTTCAAAGAAGGGGAATATTGTATTGTGTCGGGAGAGGTACACCAAGTTTAGTGCTATAATATGCCTGTGAATTAAGAGTTAGAAAGGAAGAGCTTAGCGTGGATGAGTTGAAAGTCTTTACCGGTAATGCCAATCCTGGCCTGGCAAAAGAAATCACTGACTACCTGGGTATGCCTCTGGGCAAATGTGAAGTCTTCGAATTCAGCAACGAAAATATCTTCGTCAAAATCCTGGAGAATGTCCGCGGTCGAGATGTTTTTGTTGTTCAACCTATCTGCTCACCCGTCCAAAAAAGCCTCGTCGAGCTATTGATTATGCTCGATGCCTTGAAAAGGGCCTCCGCCGGACGAATTACTGCCGTAGTCCCCTACTACGCTTACGGTCGTAGCGACCGTAAAGACCAGCCCCGCGTGCCCATAACCGCCAGGCTGGTCGCCGACCTGCTGACTGTGGCTGGAGCCAACCGTGTTCTCACAGTCGACCTCCACGCTAACCAGATTCAGGGTTTTTTTAACATACCCGTCGACGAACTGACTGCTATTCACTTGCTGACTGACTACTTCAAGAAGAAGTATGCCAATAACTTCGTGGTGGTTGCGGCTGATATTGGTATTTCCAGACGAGCCCGGGACGTCGCCCTTAGACTCAATGCTCCGCTGGCCATCATAGAACAGAGAAGGATTGGCAATGTGGATAAGAAAGAAGCACTTAATATTATCGGAGAAGTGGAAGGTAAGAAAGCACTTATTGTTGACGACGAAATAGACACGGCCGGGACGCTAACTAATGTCGTCTCGGTCCTTTTGAAAAATGGAGCTAAAGAGGTATTCGCCTGCGCCACTCACCCAACCTTTTCCGGACCCGCTGTACAGAGGATAAAAGATAGCGCAGTTAAAGAGGTCGTGGTCACCAATACTATTCCTGTCACCGGTACGAAGAAACTGGATAAGATAACAGTTTTATCTATCGCTCCATTGCTTGGTGAAGCCGTTAAGCGCATCCATACCGGCGAATCCGTGGGGGCGCTGTTCGAGCAGAAGAAGTAGGGAACTATAAAGTTCAAATGTCAAAGCTCAAAGTTCAAACAAATACCTAAAATCCAAATGCCGAATAATCTTTGACATTAAAGTATTTGAACTTGATTTGTCCCGATGAAATCGGGATGGATTTTGTAATTTGGATTTGTCCCGATTCACTCCCCGATTTCATCGGGGGATGCCGCATGACGCAAGGAATCGGCATTTAGAGTTTAGATATTAGGATTTAGGATTTCGCTATAGGAGTTCATCAGGTATGCTGAAGTGGTTGGGGAATCTGGTTGATTCCAATGAAAAAGAAATAAAGCGTTTACAGCCTTTAGTTGATAGAATCAACGAGCTTGAGACTGAGTTTCAAAAACTCAGCGATGCCGAACTCCGTGCCAAGACCGATGAGTTTAAGGCCCGTATTGCTGAGGCAACCGCCGAAATCAAAAAGGAACTAGCTGAGGCGCAGAAGGAAATCGAGGAAACCAGGCAATGCCTGCCTGCGGTACTCGAGGAATTCGAAAAGAAAGAAAAGGAGTCTCGCTGCAAGCAGCTCGAGGAGGATATCGCCCAAATTCAGAAAGAGCAGTGGGAAATAGAGGAAGATGCCCTTGAAGAACTGCTGCCCGAAGCCTTTGCTGCCGTACGTGAAGCCGCCCGTCGGAGAATCGGCCAGCGCCACTATGATGTCCAGCTAATGGGAGGCATTGTCTTACACCAGGGGAAAATCGCCGAGATGAAGACCGGCGAGGGCCAGACGCTGGTAGCCACCCTACCCCTCTACCTCAATTCCCTGACCGGCAGAGGCTGCCACCTGGTGACGGTAAATGATTACCTCTCCAAGATAGGCCACCAGTGGATGGGTCCCGTCTACCACGCTCTGGGCGTTTCCGTAACCAGCATCCAGCACGAAGCTTCTTTCCTTTATGACCCGGCGCATCAATCGGAAAATACTTTCTGGCCCGCCTTACGCCCCATCTCCCGGCGGGAAGCCTACCAGGCCGATATTACCTACGGCACCAATAATGAATTCGGCTTCGATTACCTGCGGGATAATATGGTGGTCGACCTCGCACAGTGCGCCCAGCGCGAGTTGAATTACGCCATCGTCGATGAGGTGGATAATATCCTCATCGATGAAGCCCGCACGCCTCTCATCATCAGCGGCCAACGCCAGGAGTCTCTCCAGGAATACCAGGTTTTCGCCCGCATCGCCGCCGGGCTACGACCGGAGACTGACTACAAGATGAGCGAAAAGGGGCGCTCGGTAGATGAGATATATGAGTCTGGCTACGACAACGCTGAAAAAATCCTGAAGCGGGAAGGCTTCCTGAAATCAGGCAATCTTTATGATAACGCAGCCCTGGTACATCACCTGAGGAATGCTATCACCGCCAAAGAGTCTTATCTCAAAGACCAGCAGTACGTAGTCAAAGACGGCCAGGTTATCATCGTCGACGAGTTCACCGGACGGCTGATGCCGGGCCGGCGCTATTCGGAGGGCCTGCACCAGGCGATTGAAGCCAAGGAAAGGGTGAAAGTCCAGCAAGAAAGCCTGACCTACGCCACGATTACCTTCCAGAACTACTTCCGTATGTATAACAAGCTGTCCGGGATGACCGGCACGGCCCTGACCGAAGCGGAGGAGTTTCACAAGATATACAAGCTTGAGGTAGTGGTCATCCCCACCAACGAGCCGATGATTCGCCAGGACTATTCCGACCGTATCTATAAGGACCAGCAATTCAAATTCAAGGCGGTGGTGAATGAGGTAGGCGAGCTGCACAAGAAGGGACAGCCGGTGCTCATCGGCACGGTATCTATTGAAAAATCGGAAGTCCTGAGCGAGTTGATGACGAGGAAGGGTATCCCTCACCAGGTGCTCAACGCCAAGCAGCATGAAAAGGAAGCCGGCATCATCGCCCAGGCGGGGCGGCTGGGGGCGGTTACAGTTGCCACCAATATGGCCGGGCGGGGCGTCGATATCGTGCTGGGCGGCAACCCGACGGGCAGAGATGAAAAAGAGTGGCGGCAGGAGCACGACAAGGTGGTTGGGCTGGGCGGCCTTTTCGTCATCGGCACCGAGCGCCACGAGGCCAGGCGCATCGATAACCAGCTGCGCGGCCGCAGCGGCCGGCAGGGGGACCCGGGTGAATCGCGCTTCTACGTTTCACTGGAAGACGATATTATGAAACGCTTCGGCGGCGACCGAGTGAAATGGCTGATGGACAAGGTCGGTATGGACGAGGACACGCCCATTGAGAACAAGCTGATTAACCGCACTATCGAAGGCGCCCAAACCAGGGTGGAAGGCTACCACTTCGATATCCGTAAACAACTGGTCGAGTATGACGATGTGGTCAACCAGCAGCGTGAGCTTATCTACAAAGAACGGCGCAAGATACTGAGCGGCGCCGACCTGAAAGCCAATATTCTCTCGATGGTAAAAGAAGAGATGAATCGCCTGATGGCCGCCCACGCCGGAGACCAGTACGGCGAGGGGCGAGATACCAGAGGCTTGTTAGCCGATGCCGCCACTATCATGCCAGTACCAAAGGAACTTAATGCCGAAGCCATCGCTTCCCTCAAGCCTGAAGAAATCGAAGAGAAACTGGCTGCACAGGCGGAGGCGCTCTACGAGCAGCGTGAGAAGGAAATTGGCCCGGAAAGTATGAGAATGGTCGAGCGGCTGGTAATGCTGCGCACCCTGGACAATCGCTGGATAGACCACCTGACCGAGATGGACCACCAGCGTTTACAGGCGGGCTGGGCGGGACTCCAGCAGCAGAAGGCCGTGGATGTTTATAAGAACCTGGGTGCCGAGCAATGGCAGCTATTAACCGATGACATCCGTCATGATGTGGCTAGTACGATTTTCCATGTCAATATCGTCAGGCAGGAAGCCGCCAAACCGGCCCCCACGCCAATGGCCAAAGTCGCCGCCGGCGCCGGCAGGACTAACCAGCACCAGCAACCCCAAAAGGTGTCCGGCAAGAAAGTCGGCCGCAACGACCCCTGCCCCTGCGGCTCAGGCAAGAAATACAAAAACTGCCACGGCAGGTAGTTGTTGTTTGTTTACCTCACCTCCCTTTCGTTCTGTACCAATTAGAGGAAAAGACAAAGCGAGCCTTGCCCTCTCCCGCTTATAGGGAACCACAAGAAGCCTTACCCTTCGAATAACACAATTTCTCCCTTTTCAAAGGAAGAGAGGCAGGAGTCTAAATTCACAAACTAACAACAAAAATGGGCTTGACAATAGGAAATAAATGTAGTAGACTACTACTATATTTTTGGAGGAAGAAAAATGCCTGAAGAAAAGAATGAAAAGCTTATCAGCGTCAGAGAGGCAGCGAAAGAATGCGGGCGGAATATGGAGACCGTCCGGCGCTGGATTTGGGCGGGCAAGCTGCCCGCCCAAAAACTCGGCAACCAGCTTTTCATTAAGAGAAGTGACCTGGCCAGCTACTGCCGCCTGCCTACACGAAGCGTTCCGGCGAAGGCAGGGGAGACGGCTCGCCTGCCTCAAACGCCGGTGGTCGGCGAGCAAGCTGTCAAATATCGGGGCGAAACTGAGATGGATTTTCTGGAGAAAGCGATAACCCTCCGCAACAGGATAAAGGCCAGGGAAGTTGAGCCAATTGACGCAGCTGAGGACATTCGCCAGATGAGGGAGGAACACATGAATGAAATCGAATTAAGATTGCCAGAGCCAGAGACCGGGACAAAACCGGGAAGCAGGGCTAATCTCATTAAGAGAATGAGGAAATTGAGAGAAGAGATACGCGCCAGGACTGGTAAGGTATTCGATGCCGAAACGATGATTCGCGAATTGAGGGACGAACGTGACAGAGAAACCAGGTAGCGTCTGTGTCGATGCCAGTCTGGCATTGGCCTGGTTATTGGCTGACACGCACAGTGAACAGGCAGATGGCCTCTGGCAAGAGTGGACAGAAAGAGCCATCGAGATGGTGGCTCCGCCTATGTTCCACGCCGAGGTGGCATCATCCATAAGGAGGAATGTTTACTTCAAGGAGATTTCGCCCGCCGAAGGTGAGCGCTTGTTTGCCATGTACCTGGAGTTGCCCGTCAGGATTATCGAGGGACACCAAATCTACCGGAAAGCCTGGGAGCTGGCTCAGCAATTCAACCTGCCGGTGTGCTATGATATGCAATATCTGGCAGTGGCGGAGCTAGCTGACTGCGAGCTCTGGACGCTGGATAGAAAGCTGGTCAACGCCGTGCGCGGCAAGAACAAACGAGTGCGATGGGTGGGGGAGTACATCGGTAAGAAAAAACTGAGCCGGTAGATTTAATGAGGGTGGCAATACTTGCCCGCGAAATAGTCGATATCGGGTGGAGAATTACAACCCAATGACCAACGCTGAAATCGCCGCTGTTTTCTATGATATTGTTGCCCGGTTGAGAGAGAAGAAGGAGAATATCTTCAAAATCAGGGCTTATGAGAAGGCGGCCAAATCTATCGAGGGGTCTCCTGTAGGGGTGGAGCAACTGGCGAGAGAGGGTAGGCTGAGGGATGTGCCGGGGGTGGGGGAGGCAATCGAGAAGAAAATCACGGAGTTGGTGAAGACGGGGCGGCTGGAGTTTTATGAGAGGCTGAAAGCTGAATCTCCAAATCCCAAGCATTAAATCCCTTCGACAAGCTCGGGGCGAACTCTGAAAACATCCAAATGCCCAAATCCAAATGTCAAAATTGCTCTTACTTGATTGTGTTTAGCAGGGTGCTGAAAAAGTCCCTGAAAGTGGCTGACTTAGCTTGTGGGTTATGGTAAAGTAAGGCCAACGAAGTAATCGGAGGCCAAGATGCGGGGGAAGAGAGACACACAGGTGACAATGCTGAGTCTGGTGACGGC
>JACPPR010000014.1 GCA_016190895.1 Chloroflexota bacterium
GGTGCAGGCAATCGGCTTCTTCGTGCCCGACCAGTTTGACTCGCTCGGTCTCGGAGCTTACGCCAGGAATTTACTGAAAGAATATCAAAATTACACCACCAAACTGACCTTCAAAGAAATCGACCCTGATGAGAATCCGGACCAGGCGGCAAAATATGGGATATCCCAACGCCAGACGGTCGTCTTTGAAAGCGAAAAGGGGCGCCGCCAGGTTTTGCCTCAGGAGATTGTGCAGACGAGTGTCGACGCCCAGGGCAATCAGCAGATTTCCGGTATCGAGGCAGAACACGCTTTTACCAGCGCTATTCTGGAGGTGACCGGCGTCACCCAGAAGAAGCTTTACTTCATCACCGGCCACGGCGAAGCGAGCATCGATTCTAACATGAGCGCCGCAGCGCAGGGTCTGCGCGATAACCTTTTTAAACTGGAAAGCCTCGACCTGCTGGTTACTCGCGGCATACCTGAAGATGCGGCTGCCCTGATAATTGCCGGGCCGCAGCGACAATACAGCATCGACGAACTCGCCATTATCCAGGGCTATCTGGCTAAAGGCGGCTGGGTAATGGTAATGTTGAATCCGAATCCATCAGTGGATATGAAGGCGCTGCTCTTTCCGTGGGGTATCAACATCGAAGATGGTATGGTTGTCGACCCATCTTCCAGTCTACAGGGCAGCGTCAACAGCCCAATTGTACCGCGGCTAAGGAATGCCTTCGGTATGACCTCTATCTACTTCCCTGGTGCGACCACCCTACTGCCTCAGCCCATCTTCGAACCTCAGCCAATTCCCGGCGAGACAAGCGATACGCCAATACAGGTGGTTTGGATAAGTGACAATAGTTCGATAGCGATGCTCTCCCTGGCCAGGACAAGCCCGGATAGCTGGCTGGAAAAGAATTTCGAGGCGGGCAAAGCGCCAACCCTCGATGAGAATTCAGATATCAAGGGCCCGCTTGAACTTGCCCTTCGCATAGTTCTGGCACCTCCTGTAGATGATAAAGGGCAACCCACCGGCACCGTGCCACCAACGCGGCTGGTCATCGTTGGTGATACCGATTTCGCCACGAACCAGAATTTCTTTAACGGTGATAACGGCAATTTCTTTCTTAACCTGGTAGAGGTGGTCACCTCAGGCAAGGAACTCATTTCCATCCAGCGCAAAGTCCTGCCCTTCCGCCGGCTGGTGGTTGGTCCTGAGGTAGCCATGTTCATTACCTACTCGAGTATCGGTCTGCTGCCAATACTGGTGCTGCTGACGGGAGGGGTTATCTGGTGGCGCAGACGGTAAACAGCCACGTCTATCCCGGGGAGGCAATCACTTGAAAGTCCGTAACATTCTCATTCTGCTGGTCATTCTGCTTGCCCTCGGTGGAGTTTATTACTACATCAATATCCCCGAACCAGTAGTACCACCCGAGCCGAGATTTTACGCCTGGCTGATTGAAATGGATGACATCCAGCGCATCACAATCAGCCTGCCTCGCGAAGGCAAGAGCCAGTCCTTCATCAAAATCCCCAAGGAAGACACCTTCCCCTGGTATTTCGATGACCCCGAGCGGTCTCCGGTGGATACGAAGCGGTGGGGCGGGGGTATCCCCCTGCTGCTGAGCGGACCGGGCGTGGAGAGGATTATCTCCAAGAATACTGCACCGGAGAAGCTGGCTGAGTATGGCATAAGCGAACCACGGCTGACAATAATGCTGGGACTCACCGATAATAAGACGATGACCATTTCAGTCGGCGATAAGACGCCCGCCGGCTCTGCCTATTACGTGCTTGCGCCAAACACCAACAATGATGTCGCAACGGTGGATGAGTCCTGGTATGAAGTGCTGGCAAATTTGGTCAACAATCCGCCCCATGCCGCCCCGGCCCCCTAAGCTGCCCAACCACCCACAAATCCTAAGCACTAAATCCTAGATTCTAAACAATACCAAAATTCAAGATACGAAATCCAAAACGTTTGGAGCTTTGGAATTTTGGTAATTTGGATTTGTTTAGGATTTAGATATTAGTATTTTGAATTTCATGATGCCGAGGGCAGATATTTCTGCCATTCCTTGCGGATATTGGAATAGTAGGCCGGAATATAGAAAAGACCGCTGACGCGGGGTTTCACCGGCTCGTGCTTCAGTTTCATGTTAGCTTCCTGAGGAGTCCGGCCGGCCTTGCGGCGGTTACAGGGCACGCAGGCGCTGACTATATTTTCCCAGGTGTGTGCGCCATGCCTGTAGCGGGGCATAACGTGGTCGAGAGTGAGGTGGCTGGTTTCTTTGCCGCAGTACTGGCAGGTGTAGTGGTCACGCTTGAAAATTTCAAGGCGGGTTAGCCTTCTCACCGTGCGGGGAGGACGCCTGACAATAGACGACAGCCTGATTACAGTAGGCACAGGGAAATCACCACCGACCGTGCGAATCACACCCATCCCGTTTTCCACCATCTCAGCCTTGTTTTGATAAATCAAAACAATCGCCCGGCGGACCCGGCAGATATTCAGTGGCTCAAAACTCTGATTCAGTACCAGAACCGGAAGGTTTATCATCGGAGAACTTTCTTCTCAACCGGATTTGGCTCATTTTACAAGAAAGCTCCCTGTCAGGGCAAGTTATCGAAAAGGCTCTCTTGTTTATTTGAAGGAGTAAAATAGCGGACCGGCTTTATCTTTCGCCTCAGCACTCTATCCTTCACTAAGCGACTTAATAGTTCTTTGACCTGACTCTTTGGGATCTGGAGCGCAGCTGCCACCTCATCTTCCGTCTTAGGTATCTTCATTTCCGTGAGTAGTTCTTTCAACTTTTCGGGTAGTTCGTTCGAAGATGCCACGGGCGGCATGGCTGAGCTTGGAGAGTGTAACGATACAGATAATATGGGTCTAACTCCAGCATCATATACATCGGCTGAGGTCGCCTTATCGGCAATAGACAAGGGAAGCTGTTTCTGTCCAGACGCCACTCTAGCAATATCAACAGGAATATTAAGCGCTTCTTCAAATGCATCTTGCGTGGATGGGTTCGTCCAGGGTAAAGCACCTTTTTCTATGAGTGCTCTTAGCCCTTTTTCGGCGTTTCCATTGGACCGAACATATATCGGAACAAGATGCAGTTTCTTCAATTGTTCCACTGCACCTGCCCACGTACCCCCCTTTTCAAAATCCGAGCTGACAATAAGAGCGGCATCTGCCAAAGCATATATTATTTTGTTTCTCTCCATAGCGTGACCGACATCGAATCCTGCTGCTGGGTCATAGGGAGAAATCAGTACCAGTTGCTCATTTATTAAGTATTCACGAAGCTCCCGAGCTAGAGCCATACGTTCTAAGCTATCAGCCAGTACCCCTACTACTCGCCCACCTGTCTGTAACGCACCAAACATAGCAGCTCTATCGATACCTCGTGCACCGCCTGAGACAACCGTCCGATGAGATTGAGCAGTAAGCCGACCAATACTCTCCGTATATTCAACGAGCACATCAACTACCTGTCTGGAACCGACGATTGCCAGCCCGCCCGTATTAAAAATGTCAGCATCACCGCATCCATACAGTACGGACGGTGCTGCTTCCTTCAACCGCTCCTTCAGTCGCTTTGGGTACTCAGAATCTGCTCTGCTAACAACCCAAATGGACCGCGCCTGCCATCGTTCAATAGCCTGGCTTAGAAGAAAGCCACGACCTAACAGACGGGTCAATCGTTCGCCCTCGATTACGTCCTGAAGCTTTTTGACTAAGTTACCAGCGTCAGGTCCTAATAGATCTGCTGGTTCTTGCTGGTTTTCGTGAAGGATACGTGCCAATCTATTGTATTCGCCGTGGGTCAGGAATTCTGACGAATGACCACTACGCCCGACGATCAAAGGAGCTGTAAGGAGCAAAACTGCCTGGGTATTAGGAGAAACTGAGTTAATCATTCATCGTGCCCCGCATAAGAGAGAGCTACAGGAAACACCTCGCTACTGCCGTGAGACCGCAGCAACCACGCGGCGATAGTCATAGTCCATCGGGAGTCAACCATATCATCCACTAATAACACCGGCCCTTTTGGTAGCGACTTTACCACTATAGACAGAGAGCCGTCAACATTACGCGCTTGTTGGCTACTATTGGCCATGCCCTTCTGCTGGGGACGGTCATCCGTCTTTTCCAGAACAGCGTGAAAAGGTAAATTCAAGGAAACTGCCAAACGTTGGGCAAGATTTAGTACCAGATTTGGATGTCGCCTTGAAGGAATGCATGTAACCCAGGTTGGTGTTGGCTGTGGCTTCCAATTACGAACAAGATCAGCGCATGCATTAACTAATTCGTCGGAAAAATGATGGTCTTCATATTTCCCCTTGCGCACGAGCTGACCCCAGCCTGCATCTCCCCAGATGCAAAGCGCTTTCCCTTGCTGAAATTGGTACTCAGGCTGGATCCTTCCGAGTAATTGCATGTGCGGCAAACCACCTGCCGGCCACTGCTTACGTGGTTCAACGGCTAAACTAGTTCTACGCAAGAATGCCACCGCTTCTTGAACCAATATCGGGTCTGTAGTTGTGGGTAGAGCCGGCAGAGTTGGCGGCTTAACGTTAGCAGGATCTCCATCTAAGGCGCTAATTAGGAACTCCATATGACCCGATGTCAGATTCACATATTCTTGCATTTGCTGCTGTTCTTGATATCGCAGCACGGTGAGTCGTCCCGCCCGTTGCCAGAACTTTTCAGTTAACACTACAGGGGTCAGTTGCCACTTCGAGCCTTGTTTCACGATGGGTGCCGGCGTCTCCAGAGAAAGCAATTCAATCGTCTTCCCGGTTCTTTTGAAGTTAAGATTAACTCGACCCAGCAATTCAGGAATAGAGAGTCCTTTCGGGGCAGCATTCAATGCGTCTAGGACAAGTTGCACCTCTTCCCGTGTCGGAAAAGCATTCTCTATGAAATAGTCTGTAATATCTGTTTCTTCTTCCCCGCTCAGCAACACTCCGTAAGCCTTGTCAAGGGCGCGACCGGCTCTCCCCACCTGCTGGTAGTAGGCAATGACCGAGCCGGGTGCCTGGTAGTGAATAACAAAGCCTAAATCAGGCTTATCAAAGCCCATACCGAGAGCGGTTGTAGATACAAGCGCTTTTACCTTGTTCTCTAGCAATGCTTTCTCAAGTATCTCACGCCGTTCTCCGGTTTCGCTGGTATACGATTCAACATTAAGTCCTTTAGACCGGAGCCAATCTGCTACTCGATCAGCATCATGCACTGTGAGCGTGTAGATTATGCCGTTACCTGGTAGCACTGGCACTTGAGCTGCTAGCCATGCCAAGCGTTCAGATTGATCAGTAATCTTATGGTCTGAAGCTGCAGGGAAGGACGGTTCAGTTCCCCGCGAGAGATCCTAAGATTGGGACCTAACACTAATTCTAAGTCGGATATTACCCGGCTATTTGCTGTTGCGGTGGTAGCCAGTAACCTCAAGTTAGCTGGCAGAGTTCGAACGATTCGTTCAATCAGACGATAGTGGGGGCGAAAGTCATGCCCCCAGTCCGAGATGCAGTGAGCTTCAGCAATAACTAACAGAGCAATTCGTTCTGAAATACCTGCCAGAATTTCGGTACGGAAACGCTCATTTGCCAGCCTCTCAGGAGAAATCAGTAGGATATCCACTTTATCATTTCGAACGGTTTCCTCCACCTGTCCCCATTCTTCCGTGTTTTCAGAGTTAATTGTCACCGCACTAATGCCCATTCGTCCGGCTTGAACAATCTGGTTGCGCATCAATGCAAGCAAAGGTGATATTAGCAAAGTCGGTCCCGAGCCTTTTTCGCGGAGTAGTTTAGTCGCGATAAAATAAACGTAGCTTTTGCCCCATCCCGTCTTTTGCACTACCAAGATACGCCCGCGGCCTTCCACGACGTGACGGATTGCTTCTTCTTGACCTTCACGGAATTTGGCATCAGGATTGCCGGTCCCGACGACTAAGAGTTGCTTTGCACGTACAGGGTTATATTCTATAGACATTTTCCAAATTAGGCCTAAAGTTTATGGTTTCCGTTCTACGTACTGAATGGAGTTTAGCAGCTTTGGATTCTACCACCCCCTCTGGCCGCCCCTGGGCGGCTTCCTGGAGCTGTGCCGGCCGGAAAAGTAAGCCGGGGCGGTGATGTGGAAGGGAGTGCTCACCGTGGGGTCGGCAAAACGGGCAAGTATCGAATTGTCCATTTCCTCTTCTTCCAGGTTAGTGGTGATGACTGTCGGCAGTTTGGCATTATAGCGGTAGTTGATAACCTGGAAAAGCTTCTCTTGCGCCCAGGGCGTCGTTGTCTGCTTGCCAAAATCATCCAGGACGAGCAAAGGTGAGTTCTTGACGCTCTCAAAAAGCTGGTCGTAGGACGTTTCGCTCCCAGGGCTGAAGGTAGACTTTAGGTGGTCGAGAAAGTCAGGCACCACGATAAAGACGGCCGGCTCTTTCATTTGATAGCGATGGTTGACAATGGCCGCCGCCAGGTGGGTCTTACCGCAGCCGTTATCACCCCGAAAAACCAGCCAGCCTTCCGGAGAGTTGGCAAACTCGAAAGCTAACTGAAAGGCTCTCTCAAGGTTTTCACGCTGCTCCAGAGGCACTCGCTGCCAATCGAACTTCTCAAAGGTCATCTCTTTTTGTTTATTAAACTGAGGCGCCCAGCTAGGAGTCCGGTCAATCCCATCGGCCTGAAAAGCGCAGCGACAGGGAACGACCTTGCTGTAATCAGGCTTCCCTGAGGGCAAGAGCGGGTGAACGAACTTTCCCCCCTTGCAGACCGGACAATCTGATTCCAGTGAGGTTTCTTCCGGTTCACCGCGATGGTTCACCACGAGCGGCTCAGCGCCTGAAGATTTGTCCCTGTCCCTGTTGGCTGAGTTTGCCCGAACTCTTTTTAATATCTCCCCGATAGGTTCCATCACCTTTACCTTCTGCTAACCATCTCTCTAAAATCCGCTCGATATAGCGCCAGCTTCGCTTATTCAATTTCACTGCTTCCGCAATAGCTTCTCTAATCCAGTCCCCAGGATAAATTTTTTCTGCTTCGCGCAACTCTTCGGCAATCATCGGAGTTAACATACCGACATTCTGCTCATAAAGAGTAAAGACATCGGGCGGCGGCGCTATATCCACATCAGGCTGAGATTGCCCTCCAGCCTTTAGCCCCGTAAGCGCCATCTCACCGTCCTTAATCTTATCGACAATCTTCCTGTCAGCCTCGGTATTCAGGAAATAAACATCCTCCGGAGCTCCGTCTCTGCTAAGAACCAGATGAATGAGAGTACCCCTTTTTACCGCCATTTTAAGAGCTTCGCCAAGAACCTCGCTGGTGGTTTTGTCCCCATCCCTAAGACCTGCCACTAAACTCCTGTCATTTAGAAGCTCGTCGCGAGTCACGAAACGAATATTCCCCTTCTTACTGTAAACAGCCCGGAAAATATGGAGAGTTACTTTTAGCTCGACAATGTCATCTATCCGGGGCAGCAGGCTGCTGAAAAACAGGTTAGGCACTGGCGTAAACTGCATCCTGGCCGGAAAGCCACTGAAATGCGTCATAGCATGCTCGGTTCCTGGTTCGGAATATTCTCAAACTTAGCCAGCTTGGGCACGAAGCGCAGGGAGATTTGCCCGATGGGTCCGTTACGGTGCTTGGCGATAATTATTTCAGCCAGACCTTCCGGGTAGGCCTCCCCAGCATGCTGGACTTCCCATTCATCTCTATCAGGATAGTAGTATTCTTCTCTGTAGATGAACATAACCACGTCGGCATCCTGCTCGATGCTGCCGCTATCGCGCAGGTCGGACAGTTGCGGCTTATGGGAAGCCCGCCACTCAGAGGCCCGGCTAAGCTGTGAAACGGCAATAACCGGTATATTTAGCTCCCGGGCCAGCCCCTTCAGCGAGCGGGAGATTTGACTGATTTCCTGAACCCTATCTTTCGTTTGCCCGTCGACCAAGCCCAGATGGTCGACGATAAGCAGATTGAGACCTTGCTCGTAGGCAAGCCGACGAGCCTTACTACGCATCTCAGCCAGACGAAGATGAGGAGAATCATCGATATAAATCCTGGCTTCCGAGAGAATACCGGTAGCATCCATAACCCTTTTCTCTTCGGCTTCGGTATGAAGACCCAGCCGGATATGACTCAGATTGACTCCCGACTCACTGGCGAGTAAGCGGAGCACCAGCGGCTCCCTGGCCATCTCCAGGCTGAACAATCCGATGCAGGCGCTCTGCTCGATGGCGGCATTCCTGGCGATGTTGAGAATAAGACTTGTCTTGCCCATGCTGGGCCGGGCAGCAATAATTACCAGGTCGGAGGGCTGCAAGCCGCCCAGGATTTCATCCAGGCCGCTGAACCTAGTCTGCACGTGGGTAGTCGGCGGCACGCCTTCCGCATTCCCCTCTTCTACCGAGGGCACGATTTCAAAATACTTGTCCAACACATGGCGAATATGAACAAAATCCCCGGCAGTCTCGCCACGACGCACCCTCAGGAGGGCAGTCTCCGCCTGACTCAGGCTATCATCTATATCGGGGTCGGCTCGATAACCGATAGCTTCAATCTGGCGAGCAGCATCTATCAACCGGCGGCTCAGCCCGAGACGGTAAACGATGCGGGCGTAGTGCTCGATATCGAGCGAGGTGGGCACCATCGATACCAGATGACTGAGGTAAGCGGCTCCGCCGCAAGTTTCCAGCTTACCCTGGCGGTCCAGTTCCTGTGCAACCGTAATCTGGTTGATGGCTTCATCACGCTCGTTCAGAGACAGACACGCCTGATACAGCCACAGATTTCTTTCATGGTAAAAATAGCTGGCATCAGGTAGCAGAGTAGTAATCTCAAAGAGCGCTTTGCCATCGATTAACAACGAGCCGATTACGGCTTCTTCAGCATCGATGTCATGGGGTGGTAATTTTTCCATCATACTCAACCCAACCTCCTCCTATCCCCGCCAAGATTTATCCTTAAGCTGGTGGCACAGAGCCTGCCCCGTACCCTGGACTGCGCACCCTTCCCAGGGCAGGCTTGATACGGGGCATCCCTGCCTGTACGATACAGAAAATGACATGTTACAAACTACTAGTGTCCTGAGTTATTAAACCATTACATAAGTTTTTTCGTCTCACCCTCACCCCCGTATCGGAGTACGGGGCAGGCTCTAACCCTCTCCCATCAAGGGAGAGGGAACTGGAAAAAGGAAAGCTATTTTTGTAAAAGATTTCTAACTCAGGACACTAGCTGTTTTAAGCGCTTTTCTCAATGACTGTGACTTTAATCTTGGGCACCAGCTCGCCAGTAAGCCTGATACCAACCTCATAGGTACCCGTCTGGCGAATCGACTCAGGGAGCTCGATTTTCCTTTTGTCCACAGCAAAACCGGTGACCTTTTGCAGTTGGTCGGCAATATCGGCAGCCGTAATCGAGCCATAGAGGCGTTCCTTACCACCCGTCTTAGCCTCCAGAACGACTTCCTTACCATCCAGCTGGTTGGCCATATCGGCCAGTTCAGCCTCCGTTTTGGCTTCAATGCGGGCTTGAGCGGACAGCTTTACAGCCACGGCATTGACCGCGTCAGACTTAGCCAGCGCAGCTATCTTGCGGGGGATAAGGAAATTCCGGCCGTAGCCATTTGCCACTTCTTTTATCTCGCCGGCATTAGCCAGCTTAGGCACATCTTGCAGAAAAATAACTTTCATAATTCCCCTCTCTTATGGCCATAATTATACTTGGCTGAGACAAGTAAATCAACAGAGAATTTGAAGCGTGTTCTCACGAAAATAGATATGTTGGCGATTATATGTCCCGTAGAGACACGGCATGCCGTGTCTCTACAATGCAAGCAGGTCGTAATTGGGATTACTACCTTATTCCGATTTGCAATCAAGCTGGCAAGAAGAAAGTTGAGGGACGCACAGGCGGGGACGCCCCGTATCAAGTACGGGGCAGGCTCTGTGCCACCAGTTTACCTGCCATCCTGAAAGCCAAAGCGAATTAGTATTTTCATATTTCGTGGTGCCCCGATTGCATCGGGGCACGGGGGTTTGTTACGAAAATAGGATACGCTTGCCCTTGTGGGAGAGAGTTCACCCTCATCCCTCACGCTTCGCTCAGGGCAGGCTCTAACCTTCTCCCCTCAAGGGAGAAGGACGGGACGTTATTTTCATCTTTCGTGGTGCTGGCTGCAAGCCAGAATGGAAAATTGTTGGTTTGGGGAAAGCCCTGAAGCTAAAGTAATTCCAGGCCATTCGTTCTGAGTTTCCTGGCAACAGTTCGGGCATTCCCCACGTACCGGTCAAGCTCCACCCAGAACTTCTCACTATGATTGTGGATACGCGTGTGAACCAGCTCATGGAGAAGCACATAGTCCATCAGGTCAGACGGCAATTTCACCAGCTTCACGTTGAGGCTAATATTATTCTTATGAGAACAGCTCCCCCATCTTGTTCTCTGACATCTTATCGAGACACGGTTATATCTGAACCCGTGCTCTCCCGAAAGTCGTTCCAGCCTGCTGATTATCATTCTTTTCGCCGCTGCAACATCGATGTCACCGGGATTGAATCGAGCCGTTTCCCTCTGTTTATCGTATTCTTTCATCTTGTGCAGATGCTTCTTTATCCAATCCTTCTTCAGAATGACGAATTCTTCAGCCCTCTTAAAAGATACAGATGTTGGGACAGCTACTCTAACGCCTGCAACCGGTTTGACATAGATGACTACACGCCTGGCGCGTAGACTTCGTTCCAGAGTGATAAGCCCGATACCATCTATGCAGGTCTTACATGAAGAAACCATGTTTTTCATTCGTGCTAATTATACAACTTGGCTACACCGCGTGCCAGCTCAGCTTGCACCCCTTGCGGTATTCAGCCATTCGAAAGGGGGATACGGTGGGTGGCGTAGAGACACGGCATGCCGTGTCTCTACCGTTGTGTGTTCAGCTCTTCGAAAAGGGCAAGATGGAGAACTGGGATATGAGCATTCCAGCCACGCAGATTGAAAAATCTACGTTTACTACCTATAATGGATTGAGACTAGACATTTTCAGAGAGGCGGGGCATGGACTTTTTGGGGTTAGGCATGGGGGAGATAATACTGATTATCATCGTAGCCCTGATAATCTTTGGGCCGAGTAAGATTCCCGAGATGGCCAGACAGGCGGGCAAGTTGATGAGAACGCTGAAACAGACCAGCAGCGAGCTGACGACGCAAATACAGAAGGAACTAGAGGAAGAAGAGAAAGCCCATTTAGCCTCCTCAATTACTGCCAGTCAAAAGCCCACGCAACCAGCGCCTCCGCAACCACCCCCTTTGGAGGTCCCGAAAACCGGCGCTGCCAAGCAGGCCGGGCCGGCGGGCGGTGAAACGTTAACAACAAAATGAGTAGCGACGCAAACAAACTGTCTCTCCTGGGACACATCGGAGAGCTACGCAATCGTTTAATCAGAAGTGTCATCGTAGTAGTCATCGCCATAATCATATCATTCGTATTTTACAAGCAGCTATTCGATATCCTGCTTCTCCCGGCCCCGGGTATCAACCTAATCTACACCGACATGACCGAGATGATAGGCACGACGATGAGAGTCTCCCTGACCGCCGGCATTATACTGGCAATGCCCTACCTGACCTATGAGTTTATCGGTTTTGTGGCGCCCGCCCTCACCCCCAAAGAGAAACGGTATGTTTTCTTGGTACTGCCCTGGATAACCCTGATGTTTATTGCAGGAGTCGCTTTCACTTATTTCTTTATGCTGCCGCCGATGCTCAAGTTCCTGCTTACCTTCGGGACCGAGATTGCTACGCCTCAGATTAAGATAGGTAATTATATCGCCGTGGTGACGAGGTTATTGCTGGCATTCGGCCTTATCTTCGAGGCGCCGGTAGTGACGACTTTTCTCGCCCGGCTCGGGGTTCTGAACCCAAACTGGCTGGCTGGCAAGCGAAAATTAGCAGTTGTCGGCGCCTTCCTCATATCTGCTATAATTACCCCTACCGTCGACCCCATCAACCAGGCGATAGTCGGCATACCATTGATTCTGCTGTACGAGCTAAGTATCTGGCTTGGTAGATTGGTCTATAGAAAGAAACGAGCTGCCTAAAGGGATGTCTTGATGTTGACAGCGCCAAGCCTCTTGGAATATATTATCTTAACAATAGCACTATAAGGAGGTGAGAACGATGACGCGTTTACCGCACCCTGTTTACATCTGACGCTGAGCCGCTTGGCTTGATGCAGGTCTGCATCAGTCATCCGTTCGAAGAGCCTCCGTATGCACGGGAGTGCGCCTAATGGCTTAGCGTCTTGGTCACTTCTGCGTGTCTGTGACAGCCTTTTAAGCGGCGGTCGGAGGCCTTCGACCACCGCTTTTGTTTTCCTAAAAACAATTGGAAGGAGTTGTCACAAAATGGTTAATCACGGCACACAGAATACGGGCCAAGCCCCTTATTACATCAGTCTGGCCGCCTTTCTGGCATCACTGGGTCTGCTGCTGCTCACCATAGTCGATATTAGAAGGGGCTTTTTGTTTTCAAATTACTTCAAAGTGGGAGCGCCTTCAACGCTGCTGAATCTCGACCCTCGCCAGCTTGGTTTGCTGCTGATTGGGATTATCGGCGCATGGCTGAGCTACCGGGCGATGAAGCGACTCGAGAGCACCCTCAAAGAAAGCATCAACTTCAAAAGGCTGGCTACAATCCTGGCAATAGCCATCGGCGTGTTGCTGGTCACCGACCTGTTCATTTACCGCGGGGTGCCGACATCGCGCTTTCTGGCAGCCGGGAAAATGAGTATTGGCTCAGGACCGATGGGGTTAGGACGAGCCATACCAGTGACCAGTTTGCCAGACTGGCTCCAGCCTGCCGGGGATGGCATCAACTACCTCCTGGTGGTCTGGCACGCCACCACGCTGGGTATGTTCCTGGGCAGCCTTTTCCTTGTCGCCGGAGCCGGGCTGGTGATGAAACTACACGGCAATAGTTTCATCACTCACCTCACCGGCAGCGCCGTATCGCTGACGCAGCCTTTTTGCTCTTGTTGCGCCGCCCCCATCGGCTCCGCTTTATACCGCAAGGGCGCATCTTTGGGACCGACCCTGGCTTTCACTGTTTCGGCGCCGATGCTCAATATCACCAGCCTGATTCTGGCAAGCGCGCTATTACCGACCCAATTTGCCCTGCTCAGAATCGCCGGCGGCATCATAGTGGGCGTCTTCATCACTTACGGCGTCTCTCGCTTGGCAGCCAGGTGGCTGCCAAGCGAAGAGACGGAAGCAGGTAATAACAAACTGGTCGGCTGGGCCTCAAAAGCGCTGAGCGCTTATAGCAGACTTTTCAATTTCGAGAAGCTCTTCTCTGAAGCCGCCACCGATTCACCGTCAGCGTTGATTTCAAACTGGCTGGGTATGACCTGGAGACTGGCCAGAGTGATGGTGCCGATACTGCTGGTCGGCTCGGTACTGGCCGTCTATATCGTCCTGCTGATGCCTCAGACAAGTAACAGTCTGGCAGGCGTGGTGACCACGGCCGTCTTCGGCACTTTGCTGATGGTGCCAACCTGGACGGAGATACCGCTGGCGGCCGGACTGGTAAACAGCGGCCTGACTGGCATAGCGGCGGCGGCGCTGATAACCCTCCCGGCTGTCAGCATACCATGCCTATCGGTTCTAGCGGGAGCGATGAACAACCTGAAGGTAGCACTCACACTTGGCCTTTCGGTTTTGGCGGCAGGCATTCTCGCGGGTATCATATTCCTTTAGAAACGGAACTTATCAGATGCGAATTTCATACCGTTTGTAACCTTCATCACAGACAGACTGCTAGATGATATATAGAATAAGCTTCGTATCTTCGAATTTCATGGCAGGAAAATAAATTAAAGGAGCTGGAGATGATAGACACGAGACCACCGGCCAAGCTGAGAACCGATTATAAATGGGCCAAAATAATTGCAGGTTTCTTCATTGTCCTGGCTCTCGTCCTGACCTCATGCGGCACTGCCGCGCCTACGCCAGCCACCCCCACCACGCCCGCAGCCCCGGTTACACCGAATGCTCCCGCTGCTCCGGTCGAGGAAAAAGCGCAACAAAAGGCAGTGACAGCCCCCTCTCAGACGCCCAAACACGGCGGCACATTCACTTATCAGTCAGGCGACCCGACGGGTTTTGACGTGGTCTTTTCCCAGAGAACCCAGACCGCCCACCTGACTAATTCACTATTACTGGGCGGCGATTGGGCAAAGGGACCGGCCGGCACGGGCGAGACTAACTGGGAGTTCGGTATTGTCGGACAGGTGAGTCTCTACTCGGGCGATTTAGCCGAACGCTGGGAATCTCCGCAGCCTGATACTATCATTTTTCACCTCCGCAAAGGAGTCAGGTGGCAGAATAAACCGCCGGTAAATGGTAGGGAGTTTACCGCTGACGATGTCGTCTACACATTGAACCGCATTTATATCCAAGATAGGGAGTTCGTTGTAAACGGAGCTTATACGGATGATAACGCTCTCGCAAGGTCCATAAAGGCTCTCGATAAGTACACCGTCGAAATTAAGATTGTTCCGGAACGGTTCGGCAACATGCTGAACTGGATGGGTAGCTGGACATTTATTTTGCCGCATGAAGTATACGAAAAATATGGAGACATGAAGGACTGGAGACATGCTTTAGGCACCGGACCGTTTATGCTGACGGATTATGTTCCCGGCAGCAGCACTACCTTCGTCAAGAACCCGGACTACTTTGAGAATGACGCCTTGCATCCGGAGAACCAGCTACCTTACCTGGACAGCGTCCGGTGGTTGAATATCCCCGATAAGTCCACCGAACAGGCGGCGTTCCGGACAGGTAAACTCGACAGGATAACAGGCGTTAGCTGGGAAGACCAGGCGCTTTTCCTGCAGCAGCGCCCCCAGCTAAAGTATAAAGAGAAGTTAAACTCAGCCCAGATGCCTGGCGGCAGGCAGGACAAGAAGGAACTCCCTTTCAAGGACATCCGGGTGCGGCAGGCGCTCAACATGGCGGTCGATAAGCAGAGAATACTCGACCACTATTACGGCGGTCGCGGTGTGTTATTTGCGCAACCCGTACCCCCCACCCCGGAACATTCGAAGCTGTTCACCCCTCTTGAAGAGCAGCCAAAAGCTGTCCAGGAGCTTTTCACCTATAACCCGGATAAAGCCAGGCAGCTTTTGAAAGAGGCCGGCTATCCAGATGGGTTTAAGACCGAAATCATCACCACGGCAGACAATATCGACTTCCTGGCGATAGTAAGAGACGACTTGCTGAAGGTTGGGGTGGATATGATTATTAAGCCGCTTGAACGGGGGGCTTATAACAATCAGTGGAAGAACCTCACTTTCAATGAGATGATGACGGTTGGCGCATATCAATGGAACTACGCTAATTCAATGGCAACGTTCGTCCCGGGTTCTGACAACCCTACCTTCTTCAACTGGGACAGGTCGCATGAACGCGTCAACGAGGCCTATAAAATCGTGCCGGCCAATGTGGGCATCAACGAGGCTCTATGGCAAAAGACATTGAAAGAGTTATATCCGTACATCCTGGAGCAAGCCTCGATGATATGGATGCCGGCATACTATTCCTATACTATGTGGTGGCCCTGGGTGGGGAATTACCACGGAGAACTCAACGTAGGTTATTCTGTCCCCAGCCGCTTCCTGCAATACATCTGGATAGATGGGGATTTGAAGAAAGCCATGGGCTACTAGATGGCGCCTTGTGCACTCTTCAAGCAAGACTTGCTTACGTATCACGCCATACCGACGAAAGTCGGTATCCAGCGCGCCTGTTTGCAGGCAAAGCTTTCTGGATTCCGTGTCAAGCACGGAATGACAAAATCTGTTGTTATTGTGCTGGGCGGGTAATTAGGCTATACTTTAGCTGTTTTTGAACCGAGGGAGCGGATAAGTCCCGGTGGGCTTCGCGGACTTCAAATCCGTTGGGGGGCATTTATATGTCTTCGGTGGGTTCGACTCCCATGCGCTCCCGCCA
>JACPPR010000015.1 GCA_016190895.1 Chloroflexota bacterium
CGGTGTAGTGGGTGTCGTTGGGGCTGCCGGAGCACAGGCGGCGAGCACCAGAGATAGCGCCATCATGGCGCTTACCAAGGTCCAAAGAATCCTTTTCCCCATTTCCTTTTCCTCCTTTAGTCTATTTGGTACAGTTGTCGATTTGATAAACATCTTCTCCCTTGTCTCCGCCCTCTCAAGGGCATCACCTCCTTTCCTCAGCGAGCTATCTTCAGAAAACACAAAAGGGCATCAGAATACGCCGATAACAGTTTGCGGTTCTAAATGCCCTTTACCTTCAGTGCTTTTCCCTCTGGCAACTGAGATTTTCCCTGATTATATTTGTCAGGGAATACCCTGACTGTATTATATGCTTACTTGCGCACCGTTGTCCAATTCCCTCAGAATCTTAGACGCTGCTGACCAGGGCGCCGCCGGTGCGGTTGAGAGCGCCATCAAAATAGAGCGGGTCCGTCGTCAATCATTTTCTCTTCCTTCCTTTTTGTAGCTATTTGATAACTACTATCACACTATTTTACCAATTGGCTTACCTACTAAGCAAAAGCCCTAGGTAAAGCTTGCTAACTTACTTTTATTTTTAAGGAAAAACCCGTAGCTACTGCATCGATTCTAGAATTTACTTGTAGCAGTCTAAATCACTTAGAAGGTCTTGTCAAGTAGTTTTTTGTACCGTAATCCGTGGATTCTCAGAACAAGTCTGCCCTGTCATTGCGAGACCCGCCTGCCGAAGCCTCGTGCGGCGGGCAGGCCATTCCGCCAGAGGCGGAAGGCGAAGCAATCTCTATATATCTTTGAGATTGCCACGGGCTTCGCCCTCACAATCTACCATGCCTATTTACAAAGGCACCGCGAAGTATGAAAACGTAGGGGCAGGGCTTGACCCTGCCCGCTTGGGTGGGCTGGGCGATCTAAAGGGTCGCCCCTACAACCGAGCTTCCTGGATTCCGACTCACGGGCTAAAGCTGTATATCAATTCTGTTTTATCAAGAGCGCTATGCAAAGGGCAAGTTTATTTCCTTCCTCGCTGAAGTTGACAAATTACACCCAGTTAACTATATTCTAGAGCATCCGGAGATATTGTCCGGCAATTGAACAGACGGCTCTAGTTCGATAGGTTTACAGTTACGGTACTTGTACTCATATTTTTGAGGTGGTAAGAGTATGACAATGCAGAGAGAGGGTATGCTCAGTCCCTACCGAGTGCTGGACCTGACCGACGAGAAAGGCTTACTCTGCGGGAAGCTACTGGGAGACCTCGGGGCTGATGTCATCAAAATTGAGAGACCGGGCGGTGACCCGGCACGGAGCATCGGTCCCTTCTACCATGATGAACCTCACCCGGAGAAGAGCCTCTTCTGGTTTGCCTTGAATACCAGCAAGAGAGGGATAACTCTGAATATCGAGGCCGCCGACGGCCAGGAAATCTTCAAGAATCTTATCAGGAATGCCGATTTTGTTATCGAGTCCTTTCCCCCGGGCTACCTGGACAAACTTGGTCTGGGCTACTCAGCCCTTGAGAAGATTAATCCGGGAATAATCCTGGTCTCGATTACCCCCTTCGGGCAGACCGGCCCATATAAAGATTGGAAGACTTCCGATATCGTGGCTTGGGGGATGGGCGGGGATATGGCGCCCTGGGGCGAGCCAGACCGGCCTCCAGTCCACTTCAGTCATCACTCCCAGGCTTATCTACACGCGGGCGCGGATGGGGCACTGGGGGCTTTGACCGCTCTCTGCCACAGGCATATTACCGGGGAAGGCCAGCAGATAGACGTTTCTATTCAAGAGGCGGTAGTTCACTGCCTCGAACACATTACCTCGAACTGGGATTTCAGGCAGGCGTTCGCTAAACGAGGAGAGGCAAGGAACCCGACTGTTGGCCACCAGACGATACTCATATGGCCGTGCAAGGATGGCTGGGTTTCCTGGTCTCACGGAGGCAACTCCGTCCTGGCGCCGAGCCTGCCCCTTATCAAGTGGATGCAGGCGGAGGGGATGTCGAATGCTTTCCTGGATGAATTCGATTGGAACCGTCCGGATTTCGCCCGTATCCCCCAGGATGAGATGGACAAGATAGATGAGCCGACGGCCAAGTTTTTCATGACAAAGACCAAGGCGGAGCTTCTGGAGGGCGCGGTGAAGTACGGCGTCATGATGTACCCGGTGGCGACCACGGACGATATGCTTGAAAATCGCCAGCTCAAGGCGAGGAATTTTTGGAAAGAGCTGGCGCATCCCGAGTTGGGGGTCAGCCTCACCTATCCCGGAGCCTTTGCCTTCTCTTCGGAGATACCTATCAGCATAACCCGGCGCGCGCCCCTCATCGGCGAGCATAATCAGGAGATTTACGAAGAGCTAGGCATTTCGAGAGATAAGCTGCTCATTCTAAAGCAGGCCGGAGTTATCTAATGCAAACGAATCAAATAATTATGCATGCGTGATGAAATCCCCCTTAATCCCCCTTTGCCAAAGGGGGAGACTCTCCCTTTTTCAAAGGGAGATACAGAGGGATTTCGTTCAGAGAAACGAGGAGGCGCTATGACTAACAAGAAGCCGTTCGAAGGTATCCGGATAGCCGATTTCACCTGGCACCTCACCGGGCCCTTCACTACCAAGCACTTCTCCGACCTGGGCGCCGAGGTTATCATTGTGGAAAGCCGGCGGCGGCCTGGCTGGCGGCGGGGAGCTCCGCGCACGGGCAGTAACGACCAGAACTGCACCAGTAAGCTCAGCGTCACGCTTAATACTCGCGACCCGAGGGGGCTCGACTTGGTCAAGAAGCTTGTCGCCAAATCCGATATCGTCGTGGAGAACTTTGCCGGGGGCGCCATGAAGAGGATGGGCCTCGGCTATGACGTGCTAAAAGAAATAAAACCGGACATTATCATGCTCAGCACCTCGATGCAGGGACAGACCGGGCCTTATTCCAGCCACCCCGGCTCGGGGCACAAGCTCACGGCCCTGGCTGGCTTCAGCAATATTCTCGGCTGGCCAGACAGGAAGCCGGCCTGGATAGCTGCTTATACCGATTTCATTGCCCCTCGTTATGCCATACTAGCCCTGCTGGCCGCCCTCGAATATCGGCGCCGGACTGGCAAAGGACAGTACCTCGACCTTTCCCAGTATGAGAACGGGATACAGTTTATGTCGCCTCTCGTCCTCGATTACGTCGCCAATAAGCGTGTGGCCACCAGGATGGGCAACAACTCCGCTTATGCGGCCCCTCACAATGCCTACCGCTGTCAGGGTGAGGACAGATGGTGCGCTATCTCAGTATTCAATGATGAGGAGTGGCGGAGCTTCTGTAAGGTCATCGGCAAGCCGGCCATGGCAGCAAACCCCAAGTTCGGCACGCTGCTGGCCAGGAAGGAGAACGAAGAGGAGCTTGACCGCCTGATAAATGAGTGGACGGGAAAGCGCTCCGCTGAAGAGGTGATGAACCTGATGCAGGCAGCCGGTGTGGCCGCCGGGGTGGTTGAAACAGGGGAAGATCTCATGGAGAAAGACCCCCAGTTGAAGCACCGCGGCACGTTTACCGAGCTTGAGTATCCCGGGGATGTAGGTAAGTATCGCACTCAAGCCGGGCCACATTTTCTGATGTCGAAATACAAGTATGAGCTGAAGGTAGCCCCCTTAATGGGCGAACACAACGAATATGTCTTCAAGGGTCTGCTGGGCATGCCCGATGAGGAGTTTGCCCGGTTGGTGAAGGATGGTGTCATCGACTAGACTGAGGGCAGGCGGAGTTCCCTGACAAACAACTCTGCCTTTAATTGGCCGGGCTTTGTATCAAATGCCATTCTAAGGAGTCCTTCCAGCAATGGAAGGTAAAAATCCCCCTTACTCCCCCTTTTTCAAAGGGGAAAAATTAGGGCAGAAAGGACACATGGAAGGCATCTCCCTTTAGTAAAGGGACATTGAGAGGGATTTCATCTGAGGACTTAGATTGAACAGAAACGTAACAAATTTTAATACAAGACCGATGGTTGGCGCTGTTTTTGCGGAGAAGTTTATCAGGAGGATGATAGCTTAAAAAGATGCCAGGTTATCATATCGATTTTCAGCCGGTAGGCCGGCGGGGTGAGTGTCAGGAAGGCGAATCTGTTCTTGAGTGCGCCCGCCGTTTGGGCGTTGGTATCAGTAGCGTCTGCGGGGGCGTCGGCACCTGCGGCAAGTGTCAGGTAAGGATTCTGAGCGGTTCGGTTTCCGAGCCGACCTCCGACGAGACAGAAACCTTTTCTCCTCAAGAGATAAACGCCGGCTGGCGTCTTGCCTGCCAGGTCTATCCGGCCGGCGATATTAAGATTCATGTGCCGCCCGAATCGATGACCACACCCCAGCGGATGCAGGTCGAGGGATTCGAGATGGAGGGGCCTTTCGAGCCGCCGGTGAGAAGCTATGATGTCAGGTTAGAGCTTTCTTCCCTGACCAACCAGACGGCGGATGCGGAACGTCTCCTGGCGGCATTAAGCCAGCAACACAAAGTGGATTGCCAGACGCTGGATTTTGGTGTTTTGAAAACGCTTTCTCCTCAGTTGCGGGGTTGGGACTCGCATTTGAGGGCAGCCGTTCGGGGCAAAGAAGTCGTGGCGATTTTCCCCCACTCAGGCCGACAGTTGGGCTTCGCCGCCGACCTTGGCTCGACCAAGATTGCCGGCTACCTGATTGACCTCACTAACGGGCGAACCCTGGCTGCCAGAGGGATGATGAACCCGCAAATCAGCTACGGGGAAGATATCATCAGCCGGATTGCGGTGGCGACCAGCTCGGCGGGAAAAGCCCTTGACATGCAAGCTTTAGTCACCAATGCTCTAGACCAACTGGCCGGCGAACTCTGCACTGAAATCGGAGCGAAAAAAGACGATATCATAGAGGCGGTGGTGGTGGCTAACACGGCCATGCATCACCTTTTACTGGGTCTGCCGGTAAAGCAACTTGCGATGAGCCCTTTTGTGGCTGCTGTAAGCCGGTCTCTCGATGTTAAGGCGCGCGAGCTGGGGTTGCATTTTGCCCCGGGCGCCTATGTGCATGTGCTGCCGAATATCGCTATGTTTGTCGGCGCCGACCATGTGGCTGTTCTTCTGGCGACCGAAATCTGGCGGGAACAGGGTCCCAGTATTGCCATCGACATCGGCACGAATACCGAGGTTTCCCTGGTATACCAGGGCAAGATAACGGCTGCCTCCTGCGCCTCCGGGCCTGCCCTCGAGGGCGGGCACATCAAAGATGGGATGCGGGCGGCGGGGGGCGCTATCGAGAGGGTGAAAGTAACTAAGGAAAAGGTTGAGTATCAGACCATCGATGACGCCCCGCCGGTGGGTATCTGCGGCTCGGGCATTTTGGACACGTTAGCTCAGTTGTATCTAGCTGGCGTTGTCGATGGCAGCGGCCGGATGAAAGAGAACCACCTGCGGGTCCGCAACGTAGAAAAGGGGCGTGAGTTCGTTCTTGTCGAAGCCGGGGAGCGGGATAGCAATCCGCCTGTTGTTTTTACCCAGCAGGATGTCAGACAGCTTCAACTCGGTAAAGCGGCGATTCGCGCCGGTATCCAGGTACTGCTCGAGGCAAACGATTGCCCCGAGGAGAAAATCAAACAAGTTATTATCGCCGGCGCCTTTGGCAGCTACATCGATGTCTCAAGCGCCATCGCCATCGGCATGCTGCCGGCATTGCCTCTGGAACGGTTCCGTCAAGTGGGCAATGCGGCCGGAATGGGAGCCAAGCGGGCGCTCATTTCTTTAAGCCAGCGGGATACTGCCCGCACCATCGCGGCTCAGGTTCGCCACATCGAGCTGAGCACCGCGCCTAATTTTAACCAGACGTTTACCCAGGCGATGTACCTGGGAAAGTATAGATTAAAACAAGGGAAGAGGGAGGAACTGGTTTGATAGTAGAAACAAAAGTATCCAGCGCTACCAAGGAAGTGATTATCGGCGGGAACCGGCCGACAGTGTTGATTGGAGAGCGTATCAATCCGTCCGGCAGAAAGAAACTGACCGAGGCTCTGCGCTCCGGCAATCTGGAGATGCTGCATAAGGAAGCCGTGTCCCAGGTGAAGGCAGGGGCGGATATCATCGATGTCAATGTCGGGGCGACCGGCATCGATGAGGTGGCTCTGCTGCCTGAAGCGGTAAAGATAGTGATGGCGGCTGTCGAGGCGCCTATCTGCATCGATGGCGAGGACCCGAAAGCGCTGGAAGCTGCCCTGAAAGTCTACAAGGGTAAGGCGATTGTTAATTCGGTCAAAGGGGAAAAGAAATCCCTGGAAACAGTTTTACCTTTGGTTAAAGAGTACGGCGCCGTGGTCGTCGGCTTGACCATCGATGATGACGGCCTGCCCAAGACGGCCGATAAGAGGGTGTCTATTGCCGGCAAGATTATCGAGCGCGCCGAAAAAATGGGCATCCCCCGGGAGAACGTGATTATCGATACCCTGTGCATGGCGGTCGCTGCCGACAGCAAGGCCGGCATGCCCGTCATCGAAGCCATCCGGCGGATTAGCGCTGAATTCGGGGTGAACCAGACCCTCGGCGCTAGCAATATCTCCTTTAACCTGCCCGACCGCCACCTGCTTAATGACGCTTTCCTGTCCGTGGCCATTCCGGCCGGGTTGACCTGTCCGATTGTCGATGCGGCTAAAGTCCGCCCGGCGGTCCTGGCGACCGACCTTGTGCTAGGGCGTGATAACTACGCCATGCGTTATATCAAAGCCTACCGCCAGCGCCTTGCGGCACAAACAAGGGGTTGATAAACTTTCGTATTGACGAAAGGCGGTATCCAGAGGAGTCGCAGGCTGGCCGACACCGGAATAGGATATGCCCAAAATTGGCAGCTTAGCAGTTCGACCTCGATAGTCTAAATTATTTTACGACTATTAGTAATAGAGAAAAATGGACAAAGAACCGAAAAGACGAATGAGGGTCATCAGGGCATAAATAATCTATTGAAAACCCCCTTGACATCTTACACGGAAACGTGTAAGATAAAATCTATGTAAATCATGGATATGGAGGGAATCGCCAAATGCTAACTGGACAGATTACAAAAACTGAGTATAATGGTAAGCAAATGCTAGAGCAGAACGTAATATTTCGGGAGTTAGTACCCGAAATCCCTTCCACGACTTATGCTACTTTTGGGCTGTATAAATATCCTGCTAAATTCATTCCACAAGTTATCGCTTACGCTCTAAGAAATTACAGTCAACCTGGTATGAGCGTATTTGACCCCTTCGCTGGCTACGGAACTGTTGGGACAGTAGCTCGTCTTTACAAAAATAATTATGAGCTCTGGGATTTAAATCCACTACTGAAACATCTTCACTCTGTGGCCGTAATGCGTCCTGTGAAGATGGACCCGGTCAGATTGGTGCGAGATATGAAAGAGCACAAGAATGTGTTTGTCCCAGATTGGTCTAACATTTCTTACTGGTATCCTGAAAGTTTTTTGCCGATGTTACAAAAGGCTTGGGGGTTTTATCATTTATTAGAAGATGGTGAGCTAAAACGCATCTTGCTAATTCCGCTCATTAAGGCCACACGCTATTTCTCATACAATGACGAAAAACGTCAGAAGTTGTCTCGCTCTCCTATAGCGAGAAGAAGGACCGACAGACTGGAATGTGATGACTGGCAAGACATATTTTTTGGTAAAATTCTTACCGGCATAAATCAGATTTTAACAAGTTTGGAGGAATACCAAACCTTAAAGCCAGAGGCAGTGAAAGCCACCGTGCGAGCAGGGATAAATGGTCTTAATGCAGAGTTATCGCAGAAGCATGAACTCTTGATTACTTCACCGCCTTACATGCAGGCCCAGGAATATATCCGAGCTACAAAAATGGACTTGTTTTGGCTAGGCTATTCCGAGACTGAAATCAAAGAGCTAGGTAAGAAAGAGTTCCCTTACCAAGATGTTCCCGTCATCCCAATTCACTCACATACTTATTACAACTGTCTGGCAGACATCAAAGAGCCACATATGGCTCGGCTATTCGAGAGATATTTTTGTGGCGTGCTAGGTACACTTTCTCATGTTGAAGGGAATATATCCAGACACCTACTCCTCTTTCTTGGCTTGGCCACAATCAGAACAAAACCAATCCCTATCGACCTCATTTTCACGGAGCATTTCGAGGCTCTAGGCTGGAAGCATGAGGTCACTCTTATTGATACTATCGTGGCGCGGGCGATGTTCTTCTATGACAAGAATCCCGCAACCCAAGTACAAGACAAGCGAATGTCTACGGAGCACTTGCTAGTTCTTTCGAGAACGTAAACTAAAGGGAGGCTAGCCGGCACCTTGACGAGTGATGCTGAGAAAAGAGGACGACAAGCCTCGATAGATGGTTTCGCCAACGAGCATATCGTAGCTGGTATTCTGATGAAGAAGTATCAGAATGTTTCTCTCGTTGACCTCCCTCTTTCCCCATACGACATTATTATCGTTTTTAAGGATGCCGATGGTAAAGAAAATATCATTCGGGCTCAAGTGAAAACTGCAAAAGATAGCGTTAGTTTTACAGGTGGAACCAGAGGCGGAGTTGATAGAACGTATAGGTCAGGCGTGAAGACATATAAACAATCCACAGTCACATCTGATGTAGTTATAGGTTTGCACCCCATCGACACAGACTCCTTTGAGCTTTACTGTGTCCCGACAATCTTAGTTGAGGCTTTAGGTCAAGGTAGTATTTCCATTTCTAAGATTGCAGGACTGAAGAACAACTATGAAATGCTGGAGAAATGCAAGGACAAGGACTTTGTTATCGCGAAAGCTAAAGAGTTAAAGATACTCTCATGATTCGTGACGGATTGAACAGAAAGTTTACAGAAGGAGGGCACTAAAATGGCAACTCAAATCGCATCGGAAGTCTGGAAAGTTACTACTCAGGAAGCTTACCAGGAACACCTCAAAAAGCTAAGGGGTGAAATTGAGACCCGGAACAAGAAGCCTGTAGAGCAACTCTTTCAGGAAAAGCGGCAAAGGCTCTGGGACGCGATGACGATGAAGGAACCCGACCGCGTCCCCGTCATTCTCGGCAGCACTTTTTTCCCGGCCAAGTATGCCGGCCTGCCTTACTCCAGCGCCTATTATGACCCCATCCGCTGGAAAGCGGCCTATACGCAGTTCATAGCCGATTTCGAACCGGATACCTGGGGGTCGGCCATAGCTCAGTCAGGCCCTGCCCTCGATATCCTCGAAGCCAAAAATATCCTCTGGCCCGGCGGGACGCTGCCCCCCGATGTTCCCCAGCAGAATGTCGATGACGAATATATGAAGGAAGATGAATACGACTACTTCCTCGAGGACTTCGCCGATTTTTACCTCCGGCGCTATCTGCCCCGCGTCTACGGCGCTCTGGAGCCTATATCCAGGATGCCTTCTCTCGGCGATAGGGGCGGCGGTACGGGCTTCCAGGCTTTGCTGAATGCCTTCACTACTGAGGAATACGCAAAGATCGGCCTGGCCATGAAGCGGGCCGGGCTGGAGCAAGCCAAATTCCGTAATGCCATAGGTAATTTGACTAATGATATGGCTGGCTTAGGGCTTCCGCCGCTGTCGGATGGTTTAGGCGGTGGCCCTGGTGGGCCGGCTTTCGACCAGATAGCTAACACCTACCGCGGCTGGAAGGGCGTTATCACCGATATGTACCGGCGTCCCGACAAGCTGATTGCGGCTATGGAGAAGCTCACCAACTCGGGGATGGCCAGGCTGACCCCGGCCGACCCGACCAGGAAAGGACCTCAATTCAGCGGCGGCGGGCCTATCCACCGGGGTTCCGACCGCTTCCTTTCCAAGAAACAGTGGGAAACCTTCTACTGGCCGACCTGGAAAAAATCGATGATGAAATCCATCGAGCTTGGCTACATGGTGAATATCTTTGCCGAGGGGTTCTGTGAAGGCCGCTTCGAGTACTTCCTCGAGCTGCCTAAGGGTAAAGTGATGATTCGTTTTACCGATACCAATATGTTCAAGGCGAAGGAAGTCCTCGGCAACCATTGCGCCTTGATGGGCAGTGTTCCTCTGACTCTGCTCCAGATGGGTTCGCCTTCAGAGGTGGATGAGTACTGCAAGAAACTTATCCAGGTCTGTGGCAAGGGTGGCGGCTATATCCTGAGAAGTGACACCGATTTCATCCAGGAAGCCAAGCCGGAAAACGTTAAAGCCATGGTAGACTCGGTTAGGAAGTACCGCCCTTAAAGTGGGTAATAACTCCTTACCCTTAATCCTTCCGATTCGTTTCACTCATACGGAATCCCGTATGAACGGAGTGAATCGGGACTCTCCCGTAAGAGACGTGTGATGGAATATTAAGGGAGTGCGATCGGGTGTGTCATTCTGGAGGAGTCCCGATACCTTCCACCCCTTATCGGGACTTCGAAGAATCTCAAGGTGGGGAGGTCGAAACCATGGCCGATTCCCCACCTCCCAGATTGCTTCGCCTTCCGCCTGCGGGCGGAATGGTCTCGCAATGACATTTCGATGATTTTCTTTCCTAATATTCACACGTCCTTTCAGGGAAGGGGTAGGGGATAGGTTATTAAACTCCCGTCCTTGACAGCGAGTGTGAAAGCCTATATTATCTGAAACATAGTCTTTTATTTCTCAGAGAAACAAAAATAAGTGAGGGAAAGGAGACCTAATTGAGTAAAGAACTGGTTACAGCTATCTCGGAGATGCAGGAAGATGATGCCCTGCGCCTGGTCGAGGAGGCGGTTAAGAGAGGAAGCGATGTCGAAAGCATCCTGAAAGATTGTCAGGAGGCAATGGCTATCGTCGGGCAGCGTTATGAGACGGGCGACTACTTCCTGCCGGAACTGATTATGTCCGGCGAGATACTGAAGAAGATTTCTGATATCGTCAAGCCGCAGCTCGGCGCTGGTCCGGCGAAAGCCGCCGCCAGCCAGAAGCCCAAGGTCGTTCTTGGCACGGTGCGGGGAGATATCCATGATATCGGCAAGGACATCGTTGGCTTTATGCTTGACGTCAACGGCTTTGAAGTGGACGACCTGGGCGTGGACGTGCCCGAGGAAAAGTTCGTCGAGGCGGTCAAAAAGGACAAAGCCCAGATTGTGGCTTTAAGCGGCTTCCTGACCCTGGCTTACGACTCGATGAAGTCCACCGTCGAAGCTCTGAAGAAAGCCGGCGTGAGGGATAACGTCAAGATTATGATTGGCGGCGGCCAGATTACCGAGATGGTGAAGGACTATGTCAACGCCGATGCATACGGTATGGACGCCGTAGCGGCGGTACGTTTAGCCAAACAATGGGCCGGCGCGAAATAGCCCGGTACAAGTAATCAGGTATCCTCACATACAAAAAAGAACCCCGACATTGTCGGGGTTCTTTTTTGTATGTGAGGCGTAGTAATACTAGGTATAAAGAGCTTCAACGCGAAATCTCTGGAGCCCAATATTGATACTTGCAGGTTGGAACTTGACAGCCATGTTTTGAGGGATTCATCAACAAAGATGGATTATTCAGATAGCGCTTGATGCACATTGAAATAAGCTACTTTTATCAGAATGCCGCCTAGTTATATTTTCTTGTCCGCCCGTTCTTTTTCACGTTTTGTAGACCTAACCTCATTGTACCACTGCCTTAGATAAGCACCTATTACGAGAGTGGCTCACTAACCGAATAAATCTGTTGACTAAATAGTCAATAGACTATAGACAGCAGTCAATAGACCTATTGACATTTGGCAAAACTTGTTGTAAACTACCTCAACTTTTATTAGGTGTTGAGTGAGAAGTCAACAGAGTTAGTATGGAAATGAAGAGCTTCGGGGTTA
>JACPPR010000018.1 GCA_016190895.1 Chloroflexota bacterium
CTAAAAGACTGTACCGATATGGTAGAATCCTTCCTCATGAGGTATCATTATCATCGACCCCACTTAGGACTGGGCATGAGGACTCCATTAACTATCAACGACAGGAGGTAAGACTGTCGGATATTTACGGAGAATACAACGCATTATTGACATCCGCCCGAGCTCGTGTAAGAATTACCAGATGAATGGATACTGTGGCGACACAAAATTTTGAGGTGAATTAATCTATCAATGAATATTTTAGTTTCCGGTTCACTGGCATACGATAGGATTATGGACTTTCAGGGACGCTTTTCCGACCACTTCCTGCCGGAGAAAATACATGTTTTGAATGTGAGTTTTACCGTAAACGGTCTGACAGAGAAATTCGGTGGTACTGCCGGTAACATCGCTTACGGACTCTCTCTTTTAAGTGAAAAGCCTTTAATCCTGGCTACTGTTGGTCGAGATTATCATCGCTACTTCGATTGGCTGAAGAAAAATAATATTTCCTGTGATGGCATCAGAATTATCGAAGAGGAGTTAACCGCCGGCGCCTATATTACAACCGACCAGGCCGATAACCAGATTACTGGATTCAACCCCGGCGCCATGAAATTCGCTTCTTCCTTCGATTTTAGCAAGCTCAACTCCGGGGAAAGCATCGCCATCATTGCCCCGGGGAATCTGGAAGACATGATGAATTACTCTGCCATGTATAAGTCCAGGGGCATCGACTACATTTTTGACCCCGGTCAATCACTGCCGATGTGGAACAGTTCAGACCTTGCTAAATGCATAGACGGCTCCAGGATTCTGATTTCAAATGACTACGAGCTGGAATTAATTATCAGTAAAACGGGGTTAGACAAAAAGGAATTGCTTCGGCGCACCAGGACTATCATTACCACATTAGGAGAATTTGGCTCTCGTGTCTGTACACCGGATTCTGAAGTAGACATTCCCTGCTTCAAACCAAAGGAAGTCATCGACCCGACAGGCGCCGGGGATGCCTACAGGGCCGGGTTAATCAAGGGCTTGGTCCAAAACTTGAGTATTACGCAGTGCGCGGAAATGGGAAGCGCCTGCGCCTCTTTCGCTGTCGAGTGTTACGGCACGCAGGAACATTATTTTACCCTGACGGATTTTGAGAAAAGGCTCGTTACCATCCGCACATAACTAACCAGCAATAAGAATTCCCTTTTTGTATGATAGTCAAGAAAAGCTGGGCAGCCTGATAATAAACTCGGCGCCACGGCCGGGTTCACTCTTGGCTTCGATGGTGCCTTGATGGGCGATCACTATCTCACGGGCGATAGCCAGTCCGAGTCCGAAACCGCTCCTCAGGCCATCGGTCTGATGGAAACGCTCAAAAAGATAAGGTAGTTGTTCTGGGGGTATGCCCGGTCCGTTATCGATTATCCTGACCTCGACCATGCGACTATCGAGATTCTTACCGATGATTCTCACTTCTTCCTCATTGGGACTGTTCTTGATAGCATTGTCCAGGATATTGCTGAAAACCTGTTCCAGACGGTCGAAGTCACCGCGGGCCGGCATCAGTAGCTCGGCATAAATCTTAACTTTGAGCTTCTTTGCCTCCGCCTGCACGTCGAATACCTCGCAGCAGTGCTCCAAAAGCTCATTGATATTGACCTGGCTGTGCTCCATCTTAAGCTGGCCGGCCTGCATCCGGGCCAACTCGAGCAGTTCGTCCACCTGGCGTTTCATCCGCTTGGATTCATCGCTGATAATCGTGGCTGCCCTGAGTTTGGCGGCGTCATCGCCAGCCGTGCCGTCGAGCAATGCCTGGGCAAAACCATGAATGGATGTCAGCGGGCTTTTAAGCTGGTGAGAGACATCGGCCACGAAATGGCGTAATTGGGACTGCGAATGCTTCACCTGTCCGGCCATTTTGTTGAAACTGGAAGCAAGTTCCCGGACTTCTCTCGGCCCGGCTAACGGTATCTCCTGGTCGTATTGCCCCTGGGCCATTTTCTCCGCAGCCAGTGTGACTGTGTTAATCGGGCGGTATATAGAGCGGGCAAGGAACCCGGCTATCACCAATGATATTACCAGTACTACCAGACCTCCGGCCAGAAACGGTGCCGCCAAGCTCACCATGACCAGAGAAGCGTTGGTGCTGGGCGTTGCCAGAACCAGGGTATCGAAGCGGGTCAAAGCCTGAGCCAGCGCTGCTTTGGTCATCGGGAAAGCGGCATAGACAAAGACCTTCCCGTCAGCGGTAACGAACTTCCCTTGAGAAGTTTTGGTCAGACTGTGCGGTAGCTCACCCTTGGCTATTTCCAGACGCTGGTCTTTGGCATCGGGGGTTATCTGCATCGCCGCGTTACCGGCGTTATCGGCGAAAATGATAAAGACGTTGTTGTTCTGCGCCTGCTCTTTCAGGCTGGATTGTAAGTCAGTTGCCACAATCTGGGTGCGGGCCAGAGTTCTCACCTGCGTGGCAATCGGGATTGCCATGGTGGTTAGCCGCTCCATTAGCAGGCGGTCCCGCTGGGTCCGCAGGATTACGGAGACCGAGGCAGCCACCAGTGCCAGGCAGAGTACCACGATGAGAGCGAAAGTGGAGAAAAGCCTCCACCTGAGGCTCATTTGACTGCCTCCGCTACCGTCATTTTGTAGCCGGTGCCACGGAGCGTTTCGATAGCCACACCGGAGCCGGCCAGTTTCTCCCTGAGATGGTTAACATGCACATCCACAGTGCGTGTTTCACCATAGTAATCATAACCCCAGACCAGCTCCAGGAGTTTCTCCCGGCTGAAGACCACCCCCGGGCTTTGCGCTAAAGTAGCCAGCAGGGCTAATTCCTTCGTCCTGAGCTTGACAGGCTGCTCAGCCACAGTTACCTCATGGCGGGTAAGGTCGATACGCAGTTTTCCCATTTCGATGATATTGCCGGGACTGGCGCCGGTCTGGTAGCGCCGCAGGATGGCTTTCACCCGCGCCACCAGTTCCCTGGGGTTAAATGGTTTGGTGCAATAGTCGTCGGCGCCCATTTCCAGCCCGACTATTTTATCGATATCCTCTTTGCGCGCGGTGAGCATCAGAATGGGGATATTACTCTTGGCTCTTATCTGGCGGCAAACCTCGAAGCCGTCGATATCGGGCAGCATTAAGTCGAGAATGACCAGGTCGGGATTACCGGCTAATTTGGCTAGAGCCTCATGGCCGGTACCAACGCATTCGACCTGAAAGCCCTCGCGTTCGAGGTATAGTCTAGTTAATTCGAGGATATGCGGTTCATCATCAACGACAAGAATTCTGGGCATTTTGCCTCTCCAAGATTTCTTCTATTATACTCCCACGAAAGTTTCTCTGCATACACAAATTGTCATTGCGAGTCCTTCCGCAGAAGGGACATGGCAATCTATATGAAATCTTTGGGACTCATTCACCGGGTCAAGCAGCGCCGGGCCGGCCCCGATGAGCCGACCCGGCATCCGTTTCAACAAGCCTTGTCTTAGTTCGTATTCGGCGGGAGTTGAGGACGTGATTCCGGCTTGGCGGGAATTGTCTCCGGGCGATTTCCCGGCTTGGCGGGAATTGTCTCCGGGCGATTTCCCGGCTTGACAGGCCGTGCTTCCGGACGTAACTCAGGCTTTTCAGGTTTAGCCTGTCTCAGTCCGGTACGGTTATCCGATGTGGTCGGCTTGGGTTTGGGCATATCCCTCACTGCCAGCGTAGTGTAACCGGGGAGATAGCCCTTCTTGACCGTCACCAGTACGTAAGCGCCAGGGGTAGTGAATGTAGCGCTGAGCTTACCATCGGCGTCAGTCCTGCCCAGGAAGGTGCCACGGGAGGCGATGGCCGCTTCGTAGTCCCTCTCGTCAGTAGCGTTGCCGCTGTTTCCCTTGAGCGCATCACGAAGGTCAGCGGCTTTGTCACGTGCGATAGCCCAAACGCCGGCACCCTCTACCGGGTCGTTGCTCTCACGGTCGGAAACTTTGATGGTAACCTCTTTGCCGACATGAGTCTGCGGGGGAGTCACCTTGATAGACAGCGCCTTCTGTTTGACTACTACAGCCAGTGGGGCATAGCCGGGGAAGTAGCCCTTCTTGACCGCCACGAGCACGTAAATGCCGGCGTCTCTGAAGGTGTGTGTAAGCTGGCCGTCTTTATCGGTCCGGCCGAGGAATTGGCCGTGGGCTTTGACTATGGCTTCGTAGTCCTTCTCTTCGGCTGCTGTGCCGGGGTCATCCTTCAGTTTCTGAGCTTCCTGCTGCAACGCCTCGACCCTGTCCCGGCTGACTGCCCAGACTCCGGCGCCCTCGACCGCTTCCTGAGTGAGGCGCGCGAACACGCCTATGGTCACTTCTTCTCCGACCGGCGCCCGTTTTGGCGCCTTGATGCCCAGAGC
>JACPPR010000016.1 GCA_016190895.1 Chloroflexota bacterium
AGCGTCTGAAGCCTGGTTGGGAGCCGAAGTAGCCCCGTAATCAAGCCGGACACGGTCGGAAAAAGGTAGAAAACGCAAAAACAAGAACGGCAGAACTGATAAACGGAGTATCAACACCAGTTTTTCAGCACCCTGCTAGGGGTTATCATAAATATTGGGGAGATAAAGTGAGGAAGAGGAGATTCAGCAGGTATTTTTCAGTAGAGAAGTAAGAACTATGCTTTCCATTAGTAATATGGCTCTACAGAAGAAGATAAGCCTGTTGGTCCTAGCCGGACTGGGCCTGTCCCTGGCTTTATTCAGCCTTTTGAGTGTGCAATCGTTGAACGAAAGCACCAGGAGAATTCTCGAGCAGCGTTTGGCAATATCCCGTATTCTCGCCAATAGCGTCGACGAGAACATGACTCAGGCTCTGGCTCACATGCAAAGCGCCGCCGCACTGAACTTTTTGCCGACCGAGCAGGAGTCTAATGTTCTGGTCAGCCCGCTTCGCCAGACTCTCATCGATACTGGTATCTCAGTGCAAAACATCTTCCTTGTGAATCCCGAAGGCAAAATCGAGCAGGTTGTCCCGGAAAATCCGGCTATTCTTGGCACAGATTGGTCTCGGTTGCTTGAAGTGAAGCAAACTTTGGAAACGGGAAAGCCTGTCATATCGAACGAATTTACCGAGCCCCAGACGGCAACTGAAATGGTGCTGGCAGTCGTTCCATTTGTCACCAGCCAGGGGAAGATATTAGGGGTGCTGGCAGCTTCAATCGACCCGGCAGAGTCGAGCATCCGTTCGATGAGCCAGATAGTGCAGATAGGTAATACCGGCTACGTGGAGATTGTCGATGGCAATGGGCTGGTTCTCGCCCGAACCGAGCCGGGGGTGCCGCCAAGGCTTCTGGAAAAAAGCGACCATCCGGGGCGCTTTTCCGACCTGATAAGAGAAGGCAAAGCGGTTGTCCGTACCTGCCACCGGTGTCATGAGGGGAAGCAGGAATTATTCAGGCGTCGGGACATCATTGCTTTCGCTCCGCTTTCCACCATTCCTTGGGGAGTCGCCATCCGTCAATCGGAAGACGAGGCTCTGGCTCCGACCCGCCAATTAGAGTTTAGACTACTCTCGCTCGGGGTAATCCTGCTGCTCGGCGCGCTGCTCCTGGTATGGTTTATGACTCAAGGCGTGGTGAAACCGCTGAAAATGCTAAAGGCGGCAGCGCAGAGGTTTGCTGTCGGCAATTTCGATGCGGCCGTGCCGCTCAGGCGTGGAGATGAGATAGGGCAGCTTAGCGTCTCTTTCTACACAATGGCTCAGGAACTGGCCAAATCGAGGAATCAATTACTTTCGCGCAACAAAGAACTGGCGGCGATGAACTCTATCAGCGTCGCAGTGAGCCAATCGCTCGACCTGAAGCAGTTGTCGGAAAGCGCCCTGCAAAACGTTTTGAAAATAACTCAAACGACGACCGGTTGCATTTTCCTGGCAAGCTCTGATGGAGACCGGCTTGAACCCATGATTAGCCTTGGCTCTTCTGTTATCTTTGGCTGTCAGAAATCGGGTCTTGCTAAAGCGGATTGTGCCTGCCGCCAGGTACTGCGCCACCGGCAAACCCTGATGGTAACCGATGTGTCTCAATGCCCTATGCTGGGCGCTGAAGCAAAAGGAGAAGCGGTCACCTCCTTTGCCAGCATTCCGCTCAACTCCAAGAATAGAGCGCTCGGCATTATGAATGTTGCCTGTTCCGGAGAACTATACTTCACTGAAAAAGATTTCGAACTATTCAACTCGATAGGCTTCCAGGTCGGCCTGGCAATGGAAAACTCTTTTCTCTACAACGAAGCAAAGCAAAAAGAAGAGCTGCGGGGGCAACTCTTAAGTAGCATCATTTCGGCTCAGGAAGAGGAGCGAAAGAGAATCTCCCGAGAGTTACACGATGGGTCGGGACAAACTCTGACGGCAGCCATCATGAACGTGGAGTCAATCGAAACTCTCATCCCGGCTAAGGAATCAGTTCTGAACGAGAAGATTCAGGGAGTCAAAGCTCTGATAGCGCATACGCTTGAAGACATTCGGAGACTGACGCACGACCTCCGGCCGATGGCGCTCGATGACCTCGGGTTAGCCAGCGCTATTCGTGCTTATGTAAAGAACCGTCTTGAGCCGGCAAATATCCAGGTGAAATTCGAGAGTAAAGGCTTGACTGCCAGCCGGCGTTTGTCTCCGGCCATAGAAAACGCCCTATTCCGTATCATTCAGGAGGCGACTAACAATATTGTCAGACACGCTAATGCTCATAAAGTCGACATACAATTATCCCTTGAGAATGATATGGTCAAAGCTATCGTCGAGGATGATGGTAGAGGGTTTGAAACTGAGTCTGTGTTTACGTCAGAATCAAAACAGTCGTTAGGTCTTCTCGGCATTAAAGAGAGAGTGGCCCTGCTGGGTGGTACTTTCAGCATCAAATCGCGCCGTTACCAGGGGACTCGTCTAGCCGTGGAGATTCCCGCAGTCTATAATCCCCCGGTTCCCGAAGCAAAGCAAGACCAGGCGCAGCCCAGGCCGGTTTGAACCGGCAGCATTTCTACCGATGAGGAGCTCGGATGCAAAAGAAAATAAGAGTATTGATTGCCGATGACCATGCCATCGTGAGAGAAGGACTCCAGGCTATTCTCACTGTTCAACCGGATATCGAGGTTGTTGGTGAGGCTGTCGATGGCGGTGAAGCAGTCAACAAGGCTAGAGAACTTCAGCCTGATATCGTCTTGATGGATATTACTATGCCGGTTATGAATGGATTGGAAGCTACTCGCCAGATTAAGAATGAAAATCCCGAGACGAAGATTCTCGTGCTGACTATGCACGAGGAGGATGATTACTTCTACAGAATCCTTGAAGCCGGCGCATCGGGCTACTTCGTCAAGGGCGGTTCCTTTAGGGAACTCCTCTCTGCCTTGAGAGCCGTATGGCGCGGTGACGTTTTTATCTATCCGACTATGGCTAAGAAGCTTTTGAGCAATTACCTGGAGGGCATCAAATCCGGACAGGAAGTCGATAAATATAGGAAGCTCACGGAACGAGAACGGGAGATTCTGAGATTAGTGGCTGACGGCCGAACCAATCAGGAAATTGCTGAGATTCTGTTTATCAGCCCGACCACCGTTCAGACGCACCGCGCTCATATGATGGCAAAGCTTCAGCTCCATAACCGGGCTGAACTCATTAAGTATGCCATTCGTCAGGGTTTCGTCACGCTGGATACTTAACTTTAAGTATTTTTATACTACGTATCTAGTAGACAACTATACTTCTTCTCACATGTTCAAAAGCCTTGCATTTCAGGATTCCCTCGTTCTCTTGGCTATGTTACCCTTAAGATACTCTACCGGAGTTGTTTGAAGAAGGGCGACATGAAGCGACAGAATGTAAGGGTATTACTTGCCTCGGAGTTCACCGGAACGAGGTTTTTTCTCAGACGCGTAGTCGAAAGTGAAAACAAGGCTGTCGTTGTCGCTGAGGCTGAAAATAGCATGCGGGCAATGAACCTGGCGCGGACCCTGCGTCCTGATGTGGCGCTTATCGATAGTCACCTTCCTTACGTTGTCGGTATCGATAACCTGCCCCTCTCGCGGGTCAGCGGGCTGGATGTGGCTCAGTCTATTTCCGTAGAGATACCCAATATGCACGTGGTATTATTGAACAGTTTGAGCGTTGCTCCGGCGGATAAGGCTTGGAACCCTGGTGCTGGCGCACTGCTCTGCCAGGAGAGCAAAGATACCTGTGTTCCATTCACACTCGGTGAACTGAGTGACCGGGCCGTATCGCCGGGAAGCCTCATCTTCGCTAACGTCGAGCCAAAAGAAGAGATTGTGCCCGTACGGAAAGCAAGCTTGAGCGACAAGGTGCTTTTTGCCGGGATTCTCGGGGTAATAGCCGGCTGGCTGATGATTCTCACTATGTTTCTGGCTACCGCGGGGCTGTTTGTTCTTCTGGGTGGGGCGACGACGGCGCTTTTCGGTCTCGTCGGGAAACTATCATCCAAGGTATTCAAGCAAAAATAAGCGTCTGTTGCAGCGCAAGCGGACAATTGTATCTGAAGCGATATCATTCGAGTCAAGGAAAAGTGTAGTATAATCAAAGAAGGTAAAGGCAGATGAGTACTAAACAGTTCCTTAAGGAATGTGTGCTTTTTGAAGGGCTGAATGATAGTGAGTTGGAAAAAATCGCTGCTTCAGCAGTTGAAAAGGAGTATGAGGCGGGCTCGACTATGTTCTCTACCGGAGATGCTGCCGATGAACTCTTTGTGATTGAGGAGGGGCGGGTCGCCGTACAGATGACTCTGCCTAAGAGCAGCGGACAGGCTAGCCGTAGAATAACGGTCGATGTCGTGACTAAGAATGAGATAGCCGGGTGGTCGGCGATTGTGGAACCTTACAAGTATACCTTTACCGCCGTCTGCCTGCAGAAAACTAATGCCATGGCGATTAATGGAAACAAACTAAGATCATTGCTTCGGGACAACCCGCAAATCGGCTATGAAGTGCTGAGGGGTCTGAGTAGAGTGATAGCAGCCGGGTTGAATGATACCAGGCAAGTACTGATAAGCGAGAGGCTTCTGTCCAGTCAGGAGTAAACTAGAAGTTGGAGAATCGAGTTCGAGTTGCTAGCATTGACAATAAATTCGAATTGAGGTAAAGTGATATTGCATCCCTCCCATCTTCTAAACAGTGGGAGGGATATTTTTGGCGGTGAGAAGAACAGCACCATTTTCCCTTTGACAGTAGATATTGTGAATGTTTTAGCCAATGCACCGAAGCCGGTGCAAAGATAGTCAGGAGTGAGTTTGGAAGATAAGAGCAGATTGACTAATTCAGAGTCGGGCGGGGAGAAGAAAGTGCCGTTTGAGAAAGCGCCTCCATTAAGACCGTTCAATGCCGACCTGGCGATGCGGGTAGCTGAGGACACCCAAAAACTTACTCAAGGCAAGCTCTCGGAGCCTGATTATTATCACAAGTATCACGATGCTTATGTCAAGGAATTTGGCATCGATGCCCGGCCGGTGCTCTCGAGCGATACTATCGGGAAAGCATCTTCCGATTCTATCTTGACGGGGCATATGTCCCGCCGCACATTGCTCAAACTGGGCGGCGTCGCTCTGGCGTCAGCGGCAGGGGCGCGGTTGCTGGGAGGGCGGGCGCTGGGTGCGGCGGCTAACCTCGGAGGCAACAGTAGCGGGTTTCCGCTCAAAGAAAATGGAGAGCAAGCTGAGGGCGCCAAAAGAGTACAAATGGGGATGGTAATCGACCTGGAGAATTGTGACGGCTGCCTCAGTTGCGTTTACGCATGCTCGAATCATAATTTCAACTCGGCGGGGGTTTTATGGCTGTACATCCTCGCTTTTAAGGATGAAAACCGGGAGGGGAACAACTTCCTGGTGCGCATATGCCAGCACTGTGCCAATCCGCCCTGCGTCAAAGTCTGCCCGGTGCGCGCCCGGCACAAGCGGGATAAAGACGGCCTGGTCCTGACTGATTACAACCTTTGCATCGGCTGCCGCTACTGTATGGTCACCTGTCCTTACGGCGTCAACTATTTCCAGTGGGGCGAGCCGGAACGTGCCAACTACTACCATCCCAAGCTGACCGACTACCGTGGGCGGTGGGTTATCGGCAATCCGCCGAAAGGGGTAATGGGCAAATGTACCTTCTGCCCCGACCGTCAGGATGATGGCAGAGGGAACGTCGTTTGTGCCTTGACTTGTCCCCATAATGTCCTCCACTTCGGCGATATCAATGACCCGAACAGCGAGCCTATGCGCTATCTTGCGGCGAAACAGAAAGAAAAAGGGGGAAACCTCTCGACATTCCGTCTACTGGAGAACCAGGGCACCAAGCCGAGCATCATTTACATCGGTCACCAGCCCACACGGTCGGCTAAGGCAGTCGATGGGCCGGTGTCATACGCCGATTGGGGTTTGGTAGAAAAACGTCTGGATGTTCTGCAAGGTCCGAAACCCTGGTTCTCGAAGGCTTTCGGAGGCACTCAGTGAGAGCTCGAAGTAGGGTTGAAACTCGGGTGGACCAGATTCTGAGACCGCTTGGTAATCCTACCATAAAGTATTATCTGACCGTGGCAATCGCCGGGGCAGGGTTACTCTGGTTTCTTCTCGCCTGGGCCTGGCAGCTCAAATACGGACTGATTGTCACCGGTCTGGGTGACTGGGGGACCACTGGCGGGGTGCCGTGGGGGATTTACATCGGGTCATTCATCTGGTGGGTTGGTATTTCCCATGGCGGTATTCTTATCTCGGCAGGTGTCAGGCTTTTCAAGCTGAAGGTCTTTTACCCCGTCGCCCGTCTTGCCGAATTGCTGACAGTCGGCGCTCTTACGATAGCCGGACTGTTCATAATTATCGACCTGGGGCGACCCGACCGGGTGGTTGTCAGCGTCATACGGAATTACGTTCTCACTATACAGACCTCGCCATTAGCCTGGGACCTCACGGTTATTACGCTCTATTTCATTATGACAGCTACCTACCTGTTGCTTACGATACGTCATGACATTTACGTCTTGCGCCGCCGCTTGCCGGCACGTTTTGCTCCTGTCTACCAGCTGCTGACCAACGGCTATAGTCCCGAAGAGGACGAAAAGGTATCGAGAATGGCCTGGTGGCTGGCTTTTGCTGTGGTGCTGCTTGCCCCGTTCTTGCTTCATGGCGGTGTCATCCCCTGGCTGTTCCAACTCATTGCCTCTATGCCGGCATGGTATAGCGCTATCCAGGCGCCGACATTCCTGAGCATCGCCCTGACTTCGGCTTTCGGCTCGGTCATTATCATTTCGTATATCTTCCGGCGGCTCTATGGTTGGGAAGAACTTATCCCGGACAAAGCCTTCCGCAGGATGGGTAGCGTCCTGGCCCTGGTCGGTCTCTTCTTCCTGTGGTTGCAGCTGCAGGCGATTATGACCGGCGCTTTTGCGGCTCCGGTGGGAGTGCGTACGGCTACCGAAGCCAAAATGGAAGACCCAATTTACTGGACGGCTATCGGGTTGGTCATTGCCGCCGTCTTGTACCTCGGGGCGCAGACCATTTGGCCGGCCTTATTTAGCATGAAGCGCGTCGTTCTCGTGTCTATCATCCCGGTAGTGGCCACCTTGTTTGAAAAGACGCTCTTTATCGTAGAGGGATTGGCCAATCCTCTCTTTGATATTTACAAGGCAGTCCCAGGACACTATATACCCACCTGGGTGGAAATATCCTCCATTATCGGAGGCGTGTCGATGCTGGCGCTCTGGTTTGCCGTCATATCCAAGGTATTACCGATTATCGAAGTCGAAGCCGAGCACGAAGGGCAGGAAGAATAGATGCTGGAGTGGATAGGTATTCCGATAGGTCGTTGGCTCTTCCTCGGCATTGTCCTGGCCCCGGTGTACGGAATGCTGCTGGGCTGGTTCCTGGGGAAGCCGCGTAATCTCCGCCTGGCCCTCCGTGGTGTCGCCTATTTGCTTACGATGATAGTGGCACTCTGGGGTGGGCTATTTGTCCTCAGTATGGTAATAAAGTTCATCTTTTTCCGATCCTAAGCTGAAAGATTAAGAGATAAGTATGATGAAAAGGAAACTGATTTGGTATTTTGGTGGAGCGCTGGTGGCTGGACTGGCTGCCCTCTCCGTTTCCTGCGCATTAGTAGAGCCGCCGAATCCACCGTTACCAGTGGCAAAGATTGTCCCGCCAGCCATACCCCATACGTTAGAGGGACGGGCTGACTGCCGGCTGTGCCATGACAGCGGGCTCGGGGGTGCGCCTCGTTTCCCTGCCGACCATAGCGAGCGTCCTAGCGATGTCTGCGTCGTTTGTCATGTCAAAGCGCCGGCTAATGGGGGCCGCGAACAGGTTATCGCGCTGGAGCATCCGGTAATACCGCCACCGGCACCAACACCGCCAGTCTCACCAGCGAAACCAGCGGAGGTATCGGCTAAGGATTTATACGGCGGGAAATGCGCTGCTTGTCACGGAGCGAATCGCCAGGGTGTCCCGGGTTTTGCTCCGGCTTTAACTCCTGAGAGCCTGGCAGCGTTGAGCGATGACCAGACAAGATTTACCATATCGGACGGCCGGGCCGGTACCGGGATGCCGCCATTCAAGACGAGCTTGAGCGCGGATGAAATCAACGCTCTGGTTGAGTTCATAAAGTACACTTTGCCCTAGAAGCTTCGGACAAGGGTGTCGTCTACTCCTGCCAGCGTATACAAATCCGGTGCGTCCTATCAGGCTACCGGTCTGAAATACGGCAGAGCGATTTCCGGAGAAGCGTCCTTGAAAACTACCTCGACAGGCATATCGCATTTAATATCTTCGTTCTTGCAGTCTGTTATCTGGCTCATCATGCGGACGCCCTCGTCAAGCTCGATGATGGCGACGTTATAGGGCACGTCCCCGGCAAAGGCGGGGCTGCCCGGGCGGACGCAAATCGTGAAGGAATAGACCTTGCCCTTCCCGCTCGTCTTCACCCACTCGGTGTTCTCCGAGAGGCAGTGCGGGCACGCTGTGCGTGGATAGAAATAGAACTTGCCACAGTCCTTACAGCGCTGGATGACAAGCTCGTGTCTCTTCGTGCCATCCCAGAAAGGTTTATTTTCAGGGTACACAAAAGGTAATGGTTTTGGTAATGGTCTACTTTGCATCTTAATCCCTCCCCAGAATCACTGTGGCTGCCGAAGACAGCAGCCCGCCCATACCGTTGGCGATGCCAACTTTGGCATCCTCGACTTGCCGCTCCCCGCACTCGCCCCTGAGCTGGCGGGCAGCCTCGATGAGCAGGAAGATACCGAACATGCCCGGGTGAGTATAGGAAAGCCCGCCGCCGCTGGTGTTGACCGGGAAGTCCCCGCCAGGAGCCGTTCGCTGGTTGGCGAAGAAGGCGCCGCCTTCTCCCTTCTTGCAGAAACCGAGGTCTTCGAGGGCCAGGAGCGTTGTAATCGTGAAAGAATCGTAAGTCTGGACAAAATCAATGTCTTTGCGGGTGAGGCCAGCCATCTTGAAGGCGGCGTTGCCTGATTCGACCGCCGGCGTCACCGTGATATCGGGCATGTAGGTGATGGCGTTGTGGGTGAAGTGCTCGCCGAAGCCGAGTATCCAGACTGGCTTCTTCTTGAGGTTCCTGGCCCGTTCGGGTGTAGTGACGATGACCGCGCCGCCGGCATCGGTGATCAGGCAGCAATCCAGCAGGTGCAAGGGATAGCTTATCATCGGGGAATTCAGGACATCCTGAACAGTGATTGGTTTGCGCATCAGCGCCTTGGGGTTCAGCATTGCCCACTTGCGGGTGGCTACGGCGATTTCGGCAAGCTGCTCGCTGGTGGTGCCATATAGGTGCATGTGCCGTGTGGCGGCCATAGAGTAGTTAGTGACCGGCCCGCCCAGCCCGTACACCCGTCCTGAGAATGCTGCCCCGCCCCTTTCCCCTCCCCCAGCCCCGCCTCCTCCGCCCCTCGGCACATTAAGCTCGCGACCGGCAACGTTCGTCGTCCCCATCACAACCAAGACGGTCTCGCAGAGACCGGCGGCTATGGCGGCGGCGGCATGGCCGACGTGCGCATCGAAAGAGGAGCCGCCGTATTGGGTGGAATCGCACCACTTCGGCATTATCTGGAGATACTCGCCGACATCCAGAATGCTTCCTCCGAACGCTGCCCAGCAGAGGCCGTCTATATCTTCTTTCTTCAGCCCGGCATCATCCAATGCCCGCTTGGCGGCCTGGGCCATTAGCTCCATTGGGGACTTGCCAGGGGTCGAGCCAATGTCCGATTCGGCCACTCCCACAATTGCAGCTTTCCGTGTTAAACTACCCATGAAACCTCCCTTGATTAATCAAGTATTTAGACCTACCAAGGTCTTACACACTCGTACTAAATTGCAGAAGTTCGCGTAAGTAGTGCTGGAAGTCTTCGTATCTGGTAGCACAGGCGGGACGCCTGTGCAGTCTCGGTTTGATAATTACGCTGATTTACGCAAGTAGGTACTAGACTGCTCGGACGACTCTCTTCAACGCAGGACAATGCGATGATTATCACTGGGCACATACTTGCTATAGGAAAATACATTTGGCTGGTTTTGCCTTGGTAACAAATCAACTCTTCCAGGTGGAATTATAGCAGCTATTTGCTAAATATGTAACATCTGAGCTACTTTCTCCCGGTGGTAATTGCTATCACCGAAGGTGACTTCGCATGCCTTGGCACGTTTGAGATAGAGGTGCATATCGTGGTCCCAGGTGTAGCCAATACCGCCGTGTATCTGAACGCCGTCAAAAGTGGCGTGCTTGTAGGTTTCACCGCACCATGACTTAGCCATGGAGGCAGCGAGCGTCATATCAGGGTTGTTTTCCATTATCGTCCAGGCTGCGTAGTAAACGATGGATGTTGCCCCTTCTACCTCTACCGCCATATTGGCTAGCTTGTGCTGGATAGCCTGGAAGCTGCCGATGGGGCGTCCGAAGGCGATTCTCAACCTGGCGTAATCAATGGATATCTCCATGGCCCAACGCGCGCCGCCGGTCATCCAGGCGCACTCGGCCACCTGAGCTTCCACCAGAACTCTCTTCATTACCGGCCAGCCCTGGTCGAGTTTGCCCAATACGTTCTTCTTGTGCACAGCCACGTTGTTGAAGACTACCTCACATAGTTTTTCGTCGGTCATGGTTTTCAAAACCTCTATCCGGATGCCATCTGTCCTGGCATCGACCAGAAAGAGGGAGGTTCCCTGTTCTTTATCGGGGCCGTTCTTTGTTCTGGTCACGCAGAGGAGGTAATCAGCTATATGAGCATCGGGAACAAATAGCTTCGTTCCGTTGATAATGAAGTTATCGCCGGAAGGAGTTGCCGTAACGTTGACATCGGATGCCTCCAGTCCACCGCTAGCTTCCATAAACGCCAAGGTCAGAATCATCTCTCCATTGGCTATTTTGGGGAGGTACTGCTTCTTTTGCTCTTCGGTGCCGGCAGCCATAATGGGATGGGCGGTCAGTACCACAGTCGGTATAATAGGAGCTGGCAATAATGCCCGACCGCATTCCTCCAGGAGTACTGCTAGGTCGAGGAAACAGCAGCCTGTGCCACCGTATTCTTCCGGAAAAGTTAACCCCAGCCAATCCTGGTCGGAAATCTTCTTCCAGAGTTCGGGAGAGTAACCCCGCTTATCTTCCATCATCTCTCTCACCAGTTTCTTGGGGCATTCCTTCTCCAGAAAGTCACGAGCCGCGGTCTTTAGCATAACCTGCTCTTCATCAAGTTCAAAATTCATATCGGGTTACCCCCTTTATTCGGTATACCTGGGTAGTCCCAAGGTCCTCTGAGCAATGATGTTTCTCTTTATCTCGGAGGTGCCTGTCATAATGGTTCTACCTCGCGAGGCAAGGAAGCTTCTCTGCCAGGCGCCGTTGTCGATGGCATATTTAGAGCCTCTCACAAGTTGACTGTACGGACCCTGGAGGTACATGGCTAAGTCCTCGATACGCTGGCCCAATTCCATGGCTAACAGACTGCCGACGGAGCTTTCGGGTCCGGGCGTCTGACCTCGAAGCTGGCGGGTCAGGGCGCGAAGACCGATATATTTGCCGACATTAGCTTCGATATAGAACTGGGCTATCTTCTGTCGGGTCACGGGGTCTTTGGAGAGAGGCTGACCATTGCGTTCCATCTTGTGGGTTAGCTCAATGAGGTTTGAGATGGTAGTCAGATGCTGAATAGCGGAGCTTGAGTTCGACCTCTCAAACTCAAGGGTGCCCATAGATATATACCAGCCATTGTTTTTCTGCCCGACCATCAGGTTTTTGGGGATACGTACATTATCAAGGAAGGTTTCGCCGAAGGCGGCAGCGCCGGTCATCTCCCGCAACGGACGAACGGTAACTCCGGGAGAATGCATGTCCATGAGGAAGTAGCTGAATGTCCTGTGCCTGGGAACGCTCGGGTCGAATTCTGTTTTCGCCAGGAGAATCGCCCAGTCAGCTCTCATCCCTCCGGTTGTCCAGACTTTCTGCCCGTTGACGACGTAGTCATCGCCATCTTCGACAGCCCGCGTCTGGGAGTTTGCCAGGTCGGAACCCGCTTCAGGCTCGGAAAAAGCCTGACACCAGACCTCTTCACCACTGAGTATCTTGGGCAGAAAGCGTTTCTTCTGCTCTTCAGTACCGGCGGCCATGATAGTCGGCCCGGCCCAGCCGATGCCAAGGCCGCCTACGCCGCCCGGCGCCCGATGCTTAGCCATCTCCTCATTAAATATTACCTGCTCCATTATGGTGGCGCCGCGGCCTCCGTACTCCTTCGGCCAGGCTATGCCGACATAGCCGGCGTCATATAGCTTTTTGTGCCACCAGCGGGTAAACTCCTGAGCCTCCGGCGATTCTTCGCCTGCGCCCGGCGCGCCTCCCGGAGGACCTTGCCGGCGCATCCGCTGTCGCAGCTCTGGCGTGTTCTTATCCAGCCAATCACAAAGCTCTTTTCGAAAAGCTTCTTCCTGTGGCGATAGAGAAAAATCCATTTTCCCCTCCTTCCCTTGAGTAAATCATGAGAAACAGAAAGTGCTTAATAACTGCCACGCTAACCTGCCCACGCCGTCATTGCGAGCGTAGCGAAGCAATCCGTAAGCTTGGGCAACGGATTGCTTCGGGCTTCGCCCTCGCAATGACGCAGTGTTGTTAAACGACCCCGAGAAACAGGGACAACTGAAAATTAAGAAATGTCCGCTGTCCCTGAATCGGGGTTCTATCATTGCTTCACCAGTACTTAGTTGCAGAAACCCACATCATTCCAATCTCCTCTCCCCTCAAGGGGAGAGAGAAACGGCTATACTGCAATCAGGTACTAAGAGGCAGGTTTGAATTTGGGTAAGGTGACTTCCTCAGTAACGTCGTCGAAGAGCACCTCTACGGGCATGCCTATCTTCACATCTTCCGGTTTGCAGCCGACGACATTAGAAATCAGCCGGCCTCCCTCCTCGGTTTCGATAATGGCAACGACATAGGGTACCTCTTTAGCGAAAGCAGGGTTAGTCGCCCGGCGCGCTACGATAAAGCTGTAAACCTGCCCCTTCCCGCTGAGCTTTACCCACTCGGACCCTTGCCAACTGTGGCAGTGGGGGCACAGTGAACTGGGCGGGTAATAAATCTTGCCGCACTGCAAGCATTTTTGCATGCGAAGCTCGTGTTTCTTGGCATAATCCCAAAACGGCTTGTTTTCTTCATCGATTCCCGGTAAAGGCTTGGCGTATCCCTGTTGTTGGGGCGCTGTAACAACGCTTGGCCCCCCAGGACCACCTCTCGGCGGGCCTCCTCCAGGCCCCATCGGACCGCCTCCTCTATTCATCGGACCAGCTCCCTGAGTCATCGAATTACCTCCTTAAAGCATTAGTTTATTCTTTGATGTGGTTCCCGACATCCTCGTTGGTTAATATGACTGTTCCATGGGTCTGCAGAATGCCGCCGTTACTGCTGCTCAGAATAAAATGGGGGTCATTTATTTGCCGGTCGCCACACTGTCCCCTCAGCTGCGCGACGCCCTCGGTAAATGGGGTGAATCCCATGTAATATACCTCGGAAAGAAGTCCCCCCGAGGTGTTCACCGGGAACTCGCCTCCCGGCGCGGTGCGGCCGTTCTTGAAGAAGTCTTTCCCCTCGCCCGGTTTGAAGAAGCCATAGCTCTGCAGCGTTATTTCCACGGTGTAAGTAAAGCAATCATATATCTCGCAGGCATCTATCTCTTTGGTAGTGATGCCTGCCATTTTGAAGGCAGCCTCTCCGGATTTCTGGGCTCCTGTGGGACCGGTGGTATGAATATTTTGTGCTATATCCGCCGTATGGTGGTTCTGTCCCATACCGGCAATGTAGACCGGGGGCTGCTTGAGGTCCCTGGCCCGCTCAGCGGTAGTTACGATGTAAGCCCGACCTCCGTCGCTGACCAGACAACAATCGGCGCGGCGGAGAGGCTCAGCAATCCAAGGCTCAGCGTAATACTCCTCCCGGTTCATTGTCTTCTTGTAAAAAGTAGCCCTGGGATTAAGGTTAGCCCACTTGCGCTGGTTTATTGCAATATCGGCCCAGGTCTCCGGTCCTGTCCCTAACACGTGCATCCCCCGGCTGGCGGCCAGGGCATACTCTGCGGAGGCACCGAACAACCCGTAGGCCGCGTTCGTCCCCACAATACGGGGCGGGCCGCCACCACCGGCGCCGGGACCGGCTGGCCCACCTCGGCCTGACTTGCCATTGGTCCCGTAAAGGCAAAGCACGTAGTTTACCTGCCCGGAGGCCACTGCCAAGGCTGCGTGGATAGCCAGGCAAGCGCCGCTGGCTCCCATAACGTCTTCATTGGCTAACAACTTGAGGTTGTCGAACCCCAGGTATGATGCCACAGTATAAGACTGCATTCCGATAACCGGCTGGATGAGAAGACCATCGATGTCATCCTTCTTTAATCCAGCATCCTCGATGGCGTTCTTGGTCGCTTCCATCGCAAAGCTCAAGGCGCTTCTGCCAGGCACCGTTCCCTGTTCTGCCGTGTAGCCGACTCCCACAACGGCCGCTCTGTTTTTCATGTCTTGTAGTTCCATTCCTTTAACTAACCTCCTGTGAGTTTTATTTTTTCCCCGATTAATATTACCAATATCAGAATTCCCCTCTAAAAGATTACTTTGCTCTCGGTGAGCTTGTCTATTTCTGCCTGGGTCAAGCCGAGAAGTTGCTTATAGACATAGTCATCATGTTCACCCAATATCGGAGCGCCTTTAGTCTGTGTTCTCTGTCCCGCAGACAGGTGTAGCGGCGGGCCGTCAAAAGTAATAAGGCCCTGTCGTCCGGTGTCTATTTCTAGCATATGGCCTCTGGCTCTCAACTGGATGTCAAAATAAAGGTCCTCACCATTTTGAACGGCGCCCGCTGCGATTCCGGACGATTGCAGTATCTTCATCACCTGGTGCGGAGTGTACTGCCTGGTCCATTTTTCAATATTCTCATCGAGCTCGGCTATATTTTTCAGCCGGGCAGCTATATTCTCAAATTTGGCGTCTTCAGCCCACTTCGGGGAGTCAAGAGCCTGGCGGAATTGTTGCCATTCGTCCTCAGAGCGAATGGCGATAACACACCAGCGGTCATCACCCTTGCACCGGTAAGAATTGTACGGGGCGAATTGCGGATGACGGTTCCCTCTCGGTGGTGAAATGCGATTGTTAACAAAGTAGTCAAGATACAGCGGTCCGAGCAATGATGCGGTTACTTCCGCCTGGGCTACCTCGACATACTGCCCCTCGCCCGTCTTCGCCCGGTGATAAAGGGCAGCCATTACGGCTGCCGCTGTCTTCATGCCCGCGATATAATCGCCATAATAGTTGCTGGCAGCCCTTTCTTCCACAGAGGTATCCGGATGTCCCCAGCTATAGGCGAAGCCGGTAAAACTCAGCAAGTTCATTCCCCAGGTAGTCCACTGTTCATGAGGACCATTGCCGAGTGAGGGCATACTCACGACAATGATGTCCTTTTTTATCCGGCTAAGGGCATCATAATCGATTCCCCATTTTTGTACCACCCCGAAACTGAGATTGTCCACGACGACATCGCTGACCTGGACCAGTTTTTTGAATACATCTCCGGCCTCGGGCTTTGTGAGGTTGAGCGCCACACTGAGTTTATTAAGATTAAACCGGGCGAAGTTGGCTCCTACCAGCTGGCTCATATCGACCTTAGAGAAGTCGATTTGGTCTTCAGGTCCTTGAGGAGCGCCGGGACCGGCTCGGAAGCCGAGATGGCGCCTTGATTCGACCCGGATAACCTCGGCTCCGCAGTTTGCCAGCAGCATTGTGGCAAACGGCCCGGCGACTGCGTCGGTAAGGTCGAGAATCCTTGTTCCCTGAAGGGCTAGCGCCATTTGTATTTTCGGTCTCCTCTTGTTAATTAAGTAGTTTTCAGAAGTTGTTTAACAACACCTTTTGGCCATTCCGTGCTTGACACGGAATCCAGTGAAAAGTGCCTACGAACACGCCACACATATTCTGGATACCGACTTTCGTCGGTATGGCGTAAGTTGCTAAATGCTCTCATTCAACTAGATGATTCCTTCGGACTTTAACTCAGCCAGTTCTTTATCAGTGTGGCCGAGTTCTCCGCCATAGACTTCCCGGTTGTGCTGACCCAGCAGCGGAGCCGGGCGCTCGATGCGGCAAACGGTCTTGCTTAGCCTGTAGGGAGGATTAAGGTAGGAATGCCGGCCCATTACGGGGTGCTCGATTTCAACAAAGAACCCCCTTGCTTTCATATGAGCGTCCTGCGAAAATTCGGCCGGAGTGTTGACCGGTGTGCAGGGAACCCCCTTTACCTGGCACATCTCCGTAATCTCCATCTTGGTATGTTTCATCGTGAACTCGGTGACGACGGCATCGATGGTGTCGACGTTTCTGTTACGGAACATGCCGTTATCCCATTCCTTGCCCATCACTGTCTCGGGATTTCCCATCGCCTCGCGGAAGCCTTGCCAGTGATTGGCCCGGACTGTCAAGATATGGACGTACCCATCTTTACAGGGGTAAATGCGCCCGGGGACTGAACCGAACTGGCTCCCGTTCCTTTGACCGATTCGCGAGGTGTTACTGTATGACATGATTTCGCTAGCGTAAGTAGCTACCACCTCATGAGCTGAAACATCGACTAGCTGGCCCTCGCCGGTGCCTATTCGCAGGAACAGCGCCGTTAGACTACCGAAGACAGCCGCTACAGAGGCGCTGTAGTAAGACTGCTCGCACGGGGCGACCACGGGGGCAGCGTTCCGCGGACCATTAAGGTTCATCATTCCCCCCACTGCGAAGCTTACCATATCGGGCGCTTTATACATACGGTAGGGTCCTGTCTGCCCGAACCCGGTAACCGAAGCCATGATAATGCCCTGGTTCAACTCTCGAAGCGCCGGGTAATCGAGTCCCAGGGATTGCATCACTCCGACCTCAAAATCCTCGATTACGATGTCTGCTCGCTGTGCGAGCCGTTTGAAAATTTCTCGTCCTGCAGAGCTATCCATGTTAAGGGTGATTCCCCGCTTGTTAGTGTTAAAATTCAGAAAATACAAGCTGTTCTCTATGCCGGGCACATCATCTTTAAATGGGCCAATCCGCCGGGCTTTGCTGCCCGCGGGCTTCTCTATTTTGATGACGTCGGCTCCCATGTCGGCAAGCATCTTGCCGGCATATAGACCCCGCTCCTCAGTCAAATCGAGGACTTTGATGCTATGCAATGCTGAGACAAAGTTGTCGGCCATTTGTCTCCTTGAAACTAATATCACCCATCTTATTTGGTGGCACAGGCGTCCCCGCCTGTGCGATAACTAGGGGCGCGCATGCTGCGCCCCTACGGGACTACTGCCCTTTCCAAACGGGTTTTCTCTTCTCGTTGAAAGCTCTGGTGCCTTCTCTGGCATCCTCGGTGGCGTTAATATTGCCGCCGAAACGGACCTTCAGAGCCTCCTCCAATGATGGAATGTCGCGCGCTTTCATAACTGTTTCTTTGATAGACCGCACTGCCAGCGGAGCGCAATCTATGATTCTTTCCGCCATCTTAATAGCGGCCGGCATCAACTCAGCGGGTGGGAGTATCTGGTTGACGAGACTGATGCGGTAAGCTTCTTGAGCGGTGATGAGGTCGCCGGTAAGGAGTATTTCCATCGCAATGCCCAGCGGCACCAGACGAGGCAAGCGAGCCATGCCGCCCCCGCCAGGAACAATCCCCCGCTTCGGCTCGGAAAGCCCCATTCGGGCTGTATCAGCCGCAATCCTGATATCACAGGCAAGGGCCGTCTCCAGCCCCCCACCGACGGCCACACCGTTGATAGCGGCGATTATCGGCTTCCAGATTTCGGTATGACCCATCAAGCTAAGCGGCTGTGCCGGAGGAGAGCCTCCCGGAGGTCCACCTCCTGGAGGTCCGCCGCCCGGTGGCCTGCCACCTGGAGGACCGCCGCCACCGGACAGGCGCGCGGCCATCTCCCTGAGGTCCATACCGGCCGAAAAAGCCCGGTCTCCGGCGCCGGTTAAAATGAGCACCCACGAGTCATTGTCATCACGGAAATCTTTTAGTGCCTCCCCCATCTCTGACCGCATCGCCGCATTCATGGCGTTCATCGCCTCAGGGCGATTCATAGTCAGGATAGCCATGTGGTTCTTTTTTTCGTAAATAGTAGCTTCACCCATTTAAACTCTCCTTTTATCTTCTACCTAAGTCTTTGATTAAGTACTCGCAGAAATTAGCTGCCGGAGGCTTCAAATCCCGGCAGCTAATTGTCTGTTTGCTCTGCTTACGTACCGGCTCAGATTTAATAGCCCATCGATTTCTTCAAGTCCTGGTCTATCCACACCCAGGTTGCCCAGGTCTCATACATGAAGTAGCCCACGCTCTGTTCGCCGGAATAGGCTTTCAGCCAGGGCCACCAGAATGTGGTCTGGGGATAAATCGGTCGCGAGACTACGTAAGCTTGGTCGAGGACATATTTCATCAGGTCCTTATAGATTCGCATGGCTCCCTTTGGGTCGGTCAGGTACAGCCGCTGCATTTCGTCGGATGCCTTATTGATAACAGGGTCGGTAATCTGGGCGCCGTTGCCTCCGGCCGGACCCGTGCCGACCATCGTCACCATGTGATAAAAGACGCTTATTGGTCCCCGCCCGCCCGCGCTGCCAACTATATCATAGTTGCCGGTGTTGTAGGTAGAACGGAGCGTTCCGCTTTCCTTGATATCGAGCGTCAGCTCGATGCCGGCTTTGGACCACATGTCCTTGATAATGGCAAAATAGTCAGCCTCAGTAGAACCTATGGTCGCGGTAACTTTGAAGCCGTTGGGATAGCCGGCCTCCTTGAGAAGTTCCTTAGCTTTGGTCGGATTGTAGGTATAAAGCTCCTTAACCGACGCCGGCATCTCCGGGTCGTCAAGGCCGAGATAGAGGTCCTTGTAGGAGGGGACAAGTTCGGCTGGCCAGGTCAAGAGTTGCCCGAGGCCGTGGTTTAAGGACGTACGGATTGTCTCCAGGTCGACAGCCATCAAGGCCGCACGGCGCACTTTAACGTTATTGAATGGAGCTCTTTGCGAGTTCATATACACATACTGAGCTGGACCACCCAGAGTGCCTTCTCCCGACACCATTTTTGGCGCTGTCTTTTTCATCTGGTCGGCGTCTTCGAAGCTAAGGTTGGTCATCCGGTCGAGCCTGCCTGTCCTCAAAGCGGCCAGGCGGGTCGAAGCATCGGGTATGATAAGGTATTGCAAAGCATCTATGTAAGGTACTTCGTTGCCTTTACCCGGGCCAACCGGGTTCCTACGCCAATAGTTCGGGTTTCTCGGTAACAGCGCCTGACTCCCGGCGACGTATTCGGTGAGTAAGAACGGCCCAGTGCCGACGGCGTTCTGCCACTTAGACATATCGCCGTATTTCGCAACTACTTCGGGAGGCACTATCAGGACGTAGCTGCCGAACTTGGCTACCGCCGTTATCAGCCCGGCTGCCGTGGAAGTCTTAATGGTAACTTCCCAGGGTCCGGTCTTGGTAATCTGAGCGTCTCTTAGCTCCGGGTAAGCTCGGTACACGTAAGCTCTGGTGTCAGTAATTACCTGTTTCAGAGAGAAGATGACATCGTCAGCGGTCATCTCCCGCCCGTTTACCAGACGGCTGGCTTCGCTCTTGGGATTCAGACCGTAGTGCACTCCCTGGCGGACCTGGTAGACGAGAGTTCCCTTGTCTCCATCCACGCTCCACTTCCAGCTTTCCGCGGCAGTACCGGTATGGTTCTCGAAGACATCGTAGATACCTATCCAGTCGGTCTCTTTGGTACCATAGCCACCGGCTGGTCCCTTCGCCCAATCGCCCGTCCACATGTTCTCATTCGTCAGGGAGTTGGTAAGTCCGTGGCCGAAGCCGACGGTCACTACATCATCGAAGTTGGTTATGTCGGCAGCCAGGGCGAGCCTCAGCGTGCCGCCATATTTAGGGGCTTCAGCCGTCGGCGCCACCGCTTCTTTCTGCGGCGGTTCCGCTACCGGAGGAGTAATCGTCGGCGGTGTCGTTGTTGGAGGAGTAGTCGTTGGTGGTGTGGTTGTCGGTGGGGTGGGTGGGGTTGCCGCCGGGGCGCAGCCTGCCAGCACCAGGGATAGCGCCATCAGACTGCTCACCACCAGCCAGAGAATTTTCCTGGTCATTTTTTACCTCCTCGATTCGATAAACATATTCGCTACGTTATTGCATTTCAAGAGGAGCAGCTTTGCGGGATTCTATCTCCAGAGCGGGCTGCAAAGCTTTAACGACGTTAGGACTGCTATCTATTAGCCAAGAGTTTTGCAGAATCAGGCGAATTATACCAGTGGCTCAATAGAGGGACAATGGGAGAAATCCCCTGAGATGAGTGACCAACCCCCAGCGATATTTGGTGGGATTACTCCTGTTTGTGAATAGGGAAATCCCTGATAAATGGGGCAGAACAATACCCGATAGCGCTCTTGAGGAGCAGACGTCGCCTTTACAGGGTCGTAACGTGCTTTCTTATGGCGTACTTAATGAGGTCGGTTTGATTGTGGATGTTCAGTTTGTTCCTCAAGCTGGTCTTGTAGGCCTCGACAGATTTCAGGCCGATGACCATTACACTGGCTATTTCCCTGGTTGTTTTTCCTTCGACGAGTAATTTGAATACTTCCTTTTCTCTTTCCGTCAACTGGTCGTACAGGTCTGCTTCATTCTCTCTGGCGGCGCCTACCTGAAAGTCGTGAATCAGGGCAGCCGCTGCTGACGATGACAGAAAGGAATCTCCTTTATGAACAGCCCGAATGGCCGAGATAATCTCTGAAGACGCTGCCATCTTGGTGACAAATCCGCGAGCCCCGGCCCGGATAACAGGAACGACATATTCAGTATCGTCATGCTGGGTCACGGCTATTACTTTGGTGCGCGGGAATTCCTTACGTATTTTCCGGGTGGCTTCCAGCCCGGTCATGACAGGCATCGCCAGGTCCATCAGCGCTACATCGGGCGATAGGTCTTTTATCTTCTCGAGCGCTTCCTTGCCGTTGGCCGCCTCACCGATTACTTCAAAATCGGCAACCAGGTCAAGAAGAGCGCGGATTCCGTCTCGCACCAGAGCATGGTCATCTACGATCAAGACCTTTATCTTGGTCATCCGCTAAATCCTCCAGATTTCTAACGATCGGAACTGTTACTGTAACCCTGGTACCTTGCCCCGGCTTGGACTCGACATGACCGGTTCCGCCCACCAATCTTAGCCTCTCCCTCATCGTGAATAGCCCCGCCCCACGGCCGCCAGGCTCGATATCTGTGATTTTATCGATATCAAACCCAATGCCGTCGTCTTCAATGTATAATAACGCCTTGCTGGGATTACACTCTACCCTGATTGAGACATTCTTTGCCCGAGAGTGCTTTGAGACATTACTTATCAATCCCTGAGCAACGCGGAAGAAGGCCACTTCCACTTCTATGGGGAGGCGATATTGCCTGCCAATACATTCCATGGTCACGTTAATACCCCTGGGTTCCAGAGTATCTTTCGCATAGCGGTAAATTGCCGTGGGCATTCCCAGGTCATCCAGCAGAGTGGGACGAAGGTCGTTCATCAGCCTTACTATCTCTTTACCAGCCTGAATCGCAGAGGCGTGTGCTTTCTGAAGGCTATCTTTGAATTTGGCATCTCCAAACCCGCTTATCTCAGCCATCTGAATGGCCGCTTGCAGCCGGAAGGTCAAGCTGGTGAGCGCCTGGCTGGTCTCGTCATGCAACTCACGAGCTAGCCTTTTGCGTTCGTCTTCCTGGGCCCCTAATGCGTAGCTAAGGAGCGCCTGATATCTTGCCATACCCTTTGATATTTTTCTTTCCACCACCGTCTTTATGACTGCAGTGGCGAGACAATCACCAAAGGAGTTAAGGATGCGAACATCTTCAGCATCGAATTTACCGGTTTGGTCACTGGCGACGACAATAGCCCCCATAATGTCATCCCACCTCTTGATGGGTGCACAGATGAATCCCCTCAGGCCCTTAACCCCCCCGAGCTCCTGTGGCAGCGCGCGTGGGTCCCTGGAAACCTCCTCGATTAGTATAGGCTCCCCCGTCTTAGCAACCATCCCGGTCACGCCCTCCCCGAGAGGTATCCGTATCTCGTCCAGGCGCTTAGCGGATAAGCCTCGATAGACGCGATGGTACAGAACACCCGGCTCTTTGTCCCCAAGCAATATCGCCCCACAGCTACCCTCGATGACAGCCATGATATTGTCCATTGCGGTGTCTAAAATGGTGTCCAGGTCTCGCACTCTGTTGACGGAGTTCAATATGCGGTCTAACGCTTCAAGCTGGTGGTATCGCTTCAACATCGGGATATCGACAAGCCCGCCGACTTGTTGAATTTCTGTCCTTTTGGTACGCATCGCCGACTGGACTCTCATGTCCATAAAGTACACCAACAATTCAAGACTTGTCAAACCGAGTTTAGAGGGCGTTTAATAATGTCGTAGAAAAACCCGCTGGATACCCCCAGCTTGCTGGGGGGAGGAAAGCGGGTTCGCCGCAGCGAAGTAACGATGTTTGCCTGGCTAGCTGCGGAGATGGTATAAAGGCGGTGTGGGAATTCGCAGAATCAAACACGCCGTCTATGACCTGAAATATCACCTGGTATGGGTGCCGAAGTATCGGGCGCATATTTTGGATAAAGAAGTTGGTCAGTATGTTAAGGAGGATATAAAATGGCAAAACCTAAGGTGTTCGTCACCCGGAGGATAGCTCAGGAAACCCTGAATATGATTGCCAGCTCTACTGATATGGAGCTATGGGACAATGAGCTACCGCCGCCACGGGACGTTCTCTTAAATAAGGTTCAGACGGTCGAGGGACTGCTCTCATTGCTCACTGACAAAATCGATGCGGAACTGATGAATGCCGCTCCAGAGCTGAAAATAGTCAGCAACCTGGCTGTCGGCTATGACAATATCGATGTTACCGAAGCAACCAAACGTGGCATCCTTGTAGGGAACACTCCCGGAGTGCTGACCGAGACCACTGCCGATTTTACCTTCGCCCTGCTGCTGGCGGCGGCAAGACGCTTGGTTGAAGCTGATAGGTACACCCGCGCCGGTAACTGGAAGACCTGGGGCCCTATGGTATTGCTAGGTCAAGATGTCCATCACGCTACTCTGGGAATTGTGGGCTGCGGCCGCATCGGTTTGGAGGTGGCTAAGCGCGCCCGGGGCTTCGATATGAAAGTGCTTTATCATAACCGTGTGCGGCGAAAGCAGGCAGACGAGAAAGCTTTCGGTCTTGAATATGTTCCCGACTTATCAGAACTACTATCGAGGGCGGACTTCGTCACCATTCACGCCGCACTCACTCCAGAGACTCACCATCTGATTAGCACTGCCGAGCTGGCGAAAATGAAGCCAACGGCGATTTTGATTAATGCTTCCAGGGGCACTATCGTTGACCAGAAGGCTCTTTACCAGGCGCTCAAGTCAGGGCAGATTCTTGGGGCTGGGCTGGATGTCACTGAGGTTGAGCCGATTTCACTCGACGACCCGCTGCTGGCTTTAGACAATGTTATCATTGCTCCTCATATCGCCAGCGCCAGCGTTGTCACCAGAACGAAAATGGCTATGATGGCAGCCGAAAACCTTCTTGCCGGACTGCAACGTAAACTGCCTCCCAATTGTGTCAACCCGGACGTCATGCGGCGGAGGTAGTGACCCTGCTGGACGATACTTCTGATGGTTTGATATTTCATCATAACGCTAAAGGAATTCAGCGAGAACCGTATAGTATTCAATCTTCTCGCGGTCAGGCTCCAAAATTCCGTACTCATCAAAGAAAATAGGCTCCAGACCGGGGCCCAGATTTCTCTTTATGCTCGCCACCACGTCGGCAAAGTCTTTGTAGCGGTCTGAGATTCCGGCCCTGTGTAAATCAACAAACCCGGAAATACTGTTCCCCAGTATTATGATATTGGGCAGGCAATAATCTCCGTGGGTGAAGACGAGGTCCTCCTTTTCTGGCTTTTTCAGGATGAGTTCTTCATATAGCGTTTGGGAATAGAGGCCGATTCTGACGTCATCAAAATCGCCATCCTCAAGCAGACTATTCTTGACATTGTCTTCTGCAATTTTCATCTCAACCTTCAGCGACCTGTCGAACGGACAATCGTCGATTGAGATTTCGTGAATCATCCGTAATCCCCGCGCCAGAAGTTTCACCAGGCCGGTTTTGTTAACCTTAGCAGCTGAGTCGACGGCATTCGTTCCGGGCATCTCTGAAAGAAGAATGTAGTCACGATTGTCATCCTCGGCAAAATGTATTACCTCCGGCACGGGTAATTTATTCCTGAGCCACCTTAAGACGCTGTTTTCCTCCAGCAAATCCCTTCTCGGCAATTTATGAGCCATCTTGAGGTAGTAGGTCGGATGGTGGTTTCTTTTCAGACAAAAGACTTTTGCACCCGATTCCCCAATGGTAACCTGATTCCAGGTGTAGCCCGTTATCAGTTCCTTGAGTGATTGAGGGAGAGTAGAAAAAGGCTGCATTATTACAATCTTTATCTATGTTCAGAAATGCTCAGTTACTTGGACTGAGTGGGGGACATAACTTGGGTTACAGCCTGGAGTAACCGGTAGCTGAAGAAAAGCGGGCAAGTCGGGTTCCGCCAAGTTCACTCAATTTCAGGAATTCAGCGGTCGGCGCAGACAAGATTCTCAAAAGCTATCCAGGGTTATCGTCGGCTTTCTGGAGTATAACTCTTCCGTATCTAACGACCGCACTTCAGTCGAATGTTCAGACATAACGTGGTCGTTCATTTTGATTAACCCCAGATGCCAGTCATAGTCACTTATTTCAAAGTTGCACAAAGTGCAGCGCAGCAGGAACGTAACCGGGACTTTCCTTAGTTTTATCACTTCTTTGAAATCTTTCATATGACCACCATTCTATCTCTTTCCTATATTGCTTGATACTTTCATCGGATGCTAAGAATTATTGGCTTGTCCGTTTCATTATACTCTACCAGTAAACTTGTTGAAAGAAGTGGCAGAGGGTACTATGTGTATCCGCACACAGTATTCTCCTATGTATTCGGTAGCCCGGAAACGCGCCAAGTGACATCTTCACCCGCGCGGAGACTAGAGGCATTGCTGTTGGACCGGGAAACTCAACAGTTCTACCTTTGGTAACTGAGGTAGTGTTTGTGGCGGCGTGGCCAACAAGCGCCTCCTATCTAGAGAGCCATCGCTTTCAGGTCGGGGGCAATGATGAGTTTCGGCTCTGTCAGCTTCTGGACTTCGCCCACCGTCCAGCCGGGGGCGGTCTCTTTGAGCACCAGCCCTCTATCGGTTACTTCGATAACAGCGATATCTGTGACAACCAGATCGACACAGCGCGGAGCGGTAAGGGCGTAGGTGCATTGTTTCAATATCTTAGGCTCGTTATCCCTGGTAGTATGAGTCATCACGATTATCAGCTTGGCTGCCCCGAAAGCCAGGTCCATCGCCCCGCCGATACTGCCCGGTTCTCTGCCAGGGATGAGCCAATTTGCCAGGTCTCCTTTTTCGGAAACCTGCAAACCGCCCAGCACGCACAGGTCAATGTGCCCGCCGCGAATCATGCTGAATGATTCGGCGTGGTCGAAGAAGCACATCCCTTTATTGCCGATGACGAACTGCCCGCTGGCGTTTATCAGGTTAAAATCCTGCTCGGCTTCGGTTTGAGCCGTCCGTCCATAGCCGAGGCAGCCGTTTTCACTCTGGAAAATTACCTCCCTGTCTTCCGGGATGTAGTTAGTGCAGAGAGTAGGCGTTCCAACGCCCAGATTGACTACCATTCCGTTTTGAAACTCCCGGGCTACCCGCAGGGCCATTGTTTGCTCATCGAGTCTTTCTGCCATTTCTTACGGTCCCTCCCTGCTGTCTTTTCTGCTGCACAACCGGTTCACATATATGGAAGGGGTAGCCACTGCCTCAGGGTGTATCTCGCCCAGTTCCACCATCTCATCTACTTCGGCAATAGTGACCTTGGCTGCCCCGGCCATAGCGCCGTTAAAATTCCTCGAGGTGCCCTGGTAAACTAGGTTCCCCCAGCGGTCGCCTTTATGCGCCCTCACCAGGGCGAAATCCGCCTTCATAGCATGTTCAAGGACGTACTCCCTACCCTCAAAGACTCTGGTTTCCTTGCCTTTGGTGATGACCGTTCCGGCGCCGGTGAGCGTATAAAAAGCCGGAATTCCGGCTTTGGCGGCCCGGATTCTCTCGGCTAAAGTGCCCTGGGGCACAAGTTCTACGGCCATTTTGCCTTCGGTCAGCAGCTTGTGAAAAGGCGACATCATACCGGGCCGGCCTTGTCCGGGAAAAGCGCAGATGCATTTTGTTACCTGGCCGTTTTGTATCAGCAGTCCGCCATCGTCATAATTGGGCGGGCTTCTCCTCGGGCCGGGAGGCGCTGGCGCCCCTGGAGCGGGGCGGCCCCGCCCCGGGCCATTGGATACAAGAGTCAGGTTCTTAGCCCCTTTTCTGTATAAGGCCCGTATCAGGTAGCTGGGGCAGCCATCGGCCGGGCCGAAACCGCCGATAAGAATAACCGCTCCATCGAAAACGTCGGCCACCGCCTTGTCAAAACTATCGTATAGCTTGTTAATCATTTGTCCCCTTTTGCCGAGAATTGATGGGTTCCGTCAGTGTAGACCGGTTTACGATTGACTGTCGGTGGTTAGGCGCTACCTGAGTGGGGGGTGGTTGGAGATGTGGGAGCTGCCGAAGCGCAGGCAGCCATGGCCAGCGATGATACCATCAACACACCACCAGCCATAAGATTCTTCCCTTCATTGACACCCCCCTTAGTTTGCCAGATTCTATCGTATCCCTGTGCTGTTGTCAAGGCTACGCATTGACTCATAATTAAAGTTACCGAGAATGAGGTCGTTGACTCAAAATAAGTGTTACCGAAAGACTGTAATGGGAGGAAGTCAGGTGACGCGAGAGAGCATTAAGGAATACGCGGAGGCAATAAAAAACCGGTATCG
>JACPPR010000017.1 GCA_016190895.1 Chloroflexota bacterium
AGCGTCTGAAGCCTGGTTGGGAGCCGAAGTAGCCCCGTAATCAAGCCGGACACGGTCGGAAAAAGGTAGAAAACGCAAAAACAAGAACGGCAGAACTGATAAACGGAGTATCAACACCAGTTTTTCAGCACCCTGCTAGGGAATCTATGAACGACTTGATATCATCTTCATCCCATACATACTGTCTCTGAAAAGAAGGCAGGAAGTACTTCCCTGACTTCAGGTCATCAATGAGAGTCTGTGTAGTCTCCTTATGCACGTCGATGCTGACTCGCGCGTTCATATATGTCCCCCTATTGGTAGTATTTTCTGGGTAAATTACCCGCCTTCATACCAGTGCTACTCTTTCCCGCCGTCCATCGTCCCCAAATCAAACTTCATCCCGTCGCGGGCGGCGATGACCTTTACGCCGGTGCGCTCGGTGAGCCACTCGGCGATTTTCCACGGCTGCGCCCGCCAGACGTTCATCCCGAAGTGGGTCAGGATGGCCGCCTTGGGCTTCAGTTCCTTAATGAGCCGCTCGGCATCCGGGACGGACAGGTGGTCGGCCGGCGTGAGCGGATTATCGCTTGGATAGCGAGGCTCCAGAAAGACCAGGTTCATAATCAAAAGCTCGGCGGCGTAATGCTTGAGCAGGCCATCGAAATAGCGGGTATCTGTAATATAGGAGAAGGTGTGACGGGGGGTTTTAAAGACGATACCGTAGGTCTCTACGCGGTGGATATGCCGCACGGGTGTGGCAAAGGAGACATCGCCCACCGAGTAGCACTTGCCCTCTTGCAGAAGCTCGACACTATCCAGGTAGCCCCTCAGGTAGGAATAGATAACCGGCTCAAAATCCAGGGCATCGAGCGGGGCGAATAGCTGCCCGTGCTGGTTCATCCCGCCGTTGGTCATCGCCTCGACCATAATGTTGGTATCCGCCGAGTGGTCGAGGTGGCGGTGCGAGAGGATAATAGCGCTCAGGTGTTCGGCATTGAGCTTCCTTTTGGTGGCCTGGACGATGCAGCCGGGGCCGGGGTCGACCAGTATCTCGGTGCCCCCCAGGTTCAGCCAGAAGCCCCCCGAGGCTAATAGCTGGGTGATTATCATAAATCTGGCCCCGCCCGTGCCCAGAAAGGTTATCGTATCCGTTAGCGGCTGCGTCTCTGCCATAAGTTAATTAACTATAGCCGATAGCCATTGTTTTGACAATCAACTTATTCTGGGGTTCTGTTTGCATTTTGGAAAGAAGTCTTACCCTACTGTTGTTAACAACAATAGGAGGGCTTTTGCATGGACTACCAAGGACGCCCAAATACTTATGGATAGGGCTATCAAAACATCTGGGAAAGCCCCTGATGAGACCCAAGGCTTGGTGGCTGGCTCAACATGGCTGAGATTGAACTTAGTGCCCTGAACGGTCAGTGTCTGGACGGCGAATTCCTTAACAAGAATGGACACGACAATAATCCAAAACCAGACGGGATGAGCGCGATAGAAACTAACAACTTTTTGTCATTCCGTGCCCCGTTCAGGTACGGGGCACGGAATCCAGTAGCCCGCGGCCCCTTTGTCGAAAATCCCTCTCAGTCTCTCCCGTTTCTCTAGGGTTTGTTTATGAGGCCGGACAATACGGGAGAAGCTGAGTTTCATTTACTTTTGCTCGATATAGTATACTTCCCTTAGTCATCCGAAAGGAGAGCTGGAAAATGCCGGTGGCCGACCTGATTCTGAAGAACGCCAGAGTGATTACAATGGATAACGCCCGGCCCGACGCCGAAATAGTGGCGATTAAAGGCGACCGCATTATTTTTGTCGGCGGCAACGATAGCCTGGAGTCGGTCAGAGGCGCTGGTACCAGGGTAATGGATTGCGCGGGCAAGACGGTCGTGCCCGGTTTTAATGACGCCCACTGCCATATTTACTCCTTGATGAGACAACTCCAGAGCATCGATATCAGCCCGGCCTCGGTTCGCTCGATAGAGGATATCAAGGCGGCAATCTTCCGGAAAGCCCGGCAGACTCCACAAGGCCGCTGGATTACGGCGAGCGGCTACAATGATTTCTATCTGGCTGAGAAGCGCCACCCCACCCGCTGGGACATCGACGACGTTTCTCCCGACCACCCCGTAGCGCTGCTGCACCGCTCCCTGCATGCCTGCGTGCTGAACAGCCGGGCGCTTGCCCTGGCCGGCATCAGCGGGGAGACAGAGGAGCCGCTCGGGGCGACCATCGAGCGAGACCGGACAAGCGGCGAGCCGAACGGGCTGCTCTTCGAGATGGTGGGGCATATCAGCCGCCAGGTGTTGCCGCCGCTGTCCGACGAAGAGCTAGACTCCGGCATCGCGCTAGTCAATAGCCGCTGTCTATCTCAGGGCATCACCTCCCTTCAGGATGCCACAGTCAATAATGATTACTCACGCTGGCTGCGCTTCCGCTCTTTTACAGACTCCGGCCGGTTGAAGAGTCGGCTGTATATGATGTTCGGAATGGATGCGCTAAACCAGTTCCAGGAAGCTGGATTAACCTCTGGCTACGGTGATGCCCAACTGCGGCTGAGTGGTGTGAAGATTGTTTTGACGGATGATATCCGGGCGCTGTATCCGCCGCAGACAGAGATAAACCGCATGGTGTTGGCCGCCCACCGGGCTGGCTTCCAGATGGCTATCCACGCCGTTCAGCAGGAGACTGTAGCGGCGGCCATCGCGTCCCTTGAATACGCTTTGGGCCAGATACCGCGCCCTCATCGTCACCGCATCGAGCACTGCGCCGAGTGCCCGCCTCATTTGCTGGAGCGGTTGAAGAGGCTGCAGACTGTAGTAGTAACCCAGCCCCCCTTTCTCTACTATAGCGGGGAAAGGTATCTGGCTACGGTCTCGCCTGACCGCCAGCCCTGGCTCTACCGCATCAGGTCTCTCATCGATAGCGGTCTGGTTGTGGCGGCTAGCTCGGACTCGCCGATAGCGCCGGATAACCCGCTGACCGGTATCTATGCCGCCGTGACCAGAAAAGCGCAGACCGGCCAGCAGGTATTGCCCGGAGAGCGTATTTCAGCCACTCAGGCGCTGGCGATGTATACAATAAATGCTGCTTACGCCTCTTTCGAGGAGGGCATCAAAGGCTCCATCACCGAGGGCAAGCTGGCGGATTTAGTCCTTCTGAGCGCTGACCCGAGACGTATTGCCCCTGAACAAATCAAAGAAATCAAGGTCGAAATGACCATCCTGGGCGGGGGGGTGGTGTGGGAGGGATAATCCCACTTGACACCTTGTCCCACATTACTGTACATTGTGAGTAGGTCGGATTATTAGTTGGCAGGCGGGTAGGTACATGGTAACAATAATAAGGGATACCGAGTTCACGGAAATAGCTGAGAGCGTAAAGCCAGATTCGAAGAAGCGGGTTGTCCTGCCTAAAGCTGTGATACGGGAAGGCGTCACGTATCGCATGTACCGGAACCGCATCGGACAGATTATTCTGGATCCGCAAGTGACTATACCTGTCTCCGAGGCCTGGTTGTTTAAGAACCCGGAAGCCATCGCCTCAGTCAGGCGGGGGCTTGCCGATGCCGCAAAAGGAAAAGTCTCAAAAGTGGACCTCAAGAATTTGTAGGGTGATTGCTTGTTTGAACTGGTATGGACCCGTGAAGCGGAATCTACCTTTGGCAAACTGAAGTCTAGTCCATCTTCGGCCAGGCAGTACAAAGCGGTCAGGAAGACGCTGGAATTACTGGCAAGCAATCCCCGCCATCCAGGCCTGCAAACCCATGAGTACGTGAGCCTGGAAGGCCCGAACAAAGAGAAGGTCTTTGAGGCCTATGCGCAGCAGAATACACCGGCAGCATATAGAGTATTCTGGTATTACGGGCCGTCAAGAGGCTCAATTATAATCCTCGCAATTACCAGTCATCCGTGAACAACCGGGGATGAGATTGAAATGCCTGCGACAAATCAAGGAAATCAAGATTGAGATGACGGTGCTTGGGGGGGGGGGAGGTGGTGTGGGATGGTTGATGTGAAGGTTCTTTTGACTATCGCTGCCATCTTATTCTCCTTGGGAGGCGTGCTTTGGCTTGTGTTTGTTCGAAGGCTGATTCTTTGGCTTGCCAGAAACACGCATTCCGAGGCTAAGGCGGTATCATCTTTATCATCTCGATCGGGTGGACTTTTCTTATGGCGGTTACGAATGACAGGCATCTTTGCGGTGCTATTCGGGGCTTATCTCTTCCTTTCGCTGGCGACACCCGGCCTTGTGCAGCGGGTGCCCGGTTATGCTATTGCTGCTGTATTTGTAACTCCACTTGTGGCGGGATAGATATTCTTGCGCCTGGCATTAAGGGAATGGCGGAAACAATCTCGTCCTTGACTTCCCCCCCGCCCAAGTCATAAACTATTACTGGGAGAAGAGAAGATGCCGATTTATGAGTATGTTTGTCCTGCCTGTGATTTGAAGTTCGAGATGCTGCGCCCGATGAGCCGGGCTAATGAGAAGGCCGCCTGCCCCGAGTGTAAGGAAGAGTCGGAGCGGGTGCTTTCCACCTTCGCCTGCTGCTCTACTGACAGCAGCGGGATGACTTCCGCCATCGCTGGCAGCGGCAACTCCTGAGGGGGCTGTTCTCCATCGAGCAGTTGCTCGACTTGTGCTAGCTAACAACAGGCTGAAATCCTATTTTCAATTCACCCTCACCCTAACCTCCCGATTCCATACGGGATCCCGCACGAAGTCGGGACTCTCCCGTCAAGGGAGAGGGGATTGGAAACGTTAAAACCCTTATGAAACGAGGGACAAGAGGATAACCCAGCATGCCAGCTGCCCGCACCGGAATCGCTAATCTGCCTCTCCACTATGGCAAAGCCCCGCGCTGGCTCTTCGAGCGTATGGTCAAGCTCGCCCGCGAGATTACCATCGTCATCGTTGAGGATTCCGGCCCTGATGAAATGCTGCGGCGTTTATCCCACCCCTACTGGTTCCAGGCTTTCGGCTGTGTTCTGGGCTTCGACTGGCACTCGAGCGGCGTGACCACCACCCTCTGCGGCGCCGTCAAGGAAGGCGTTAGAGGGATTGAAAAAGACCTCGGCCTGTTCGTCGCCGGCGGCAAGGGCGCCACCTCCCGCAAGACCCCCGCCGAAGTGCAAAAGTGGGGCGAGCTGATTTCTCTCGACCCCGCTCCCCTCGTCTACGCCTCCCGCATGTCCGCCAAGGTGGATAGCGCCGCCGTGCAGGATGGCTACCAGCTTTACCATCATAACTTTTTCTTTACCGCCCGGGGTGCCTGGGCGGTCGTCCAGCAGGGGATGAACGAGGAAACCCGCTACGCCCGCCGCTACCACTGGCTGAGCGAGTCGGTCTCTGATTTCGTCAATGAACCGCACTCCGCCGTCCTCTCCGATGCGCAGGGACAGGCCCTGAATCTGGTCGCCGCCGAGAGCGACCCCGCCCGCACCACCATCACAGAGATAGCCACTGAAGAAAAGCCGGAAGCGATAATGACTGAACTGAACCGGCTCAAGACCCTGAGTCTGCCGGCGCACCATTACCTGGGCACGGAAGACCTCCATCCCGATAGCCTGAAGAAGATTATCCTGAGCGCCTACGAGCGCCAGCCGCAGGATTTCGAGGAGTTGCTGGGGCTGCCGGGGGTGGGGGCGAAAACAATCCGCGCCCTGAGCCTGATTGCCGAGCTTGTCCACGGAGTTGTCCCCAGCTACCGCGACCCCGCCCGCTACAGCTTCGCCCACGGCGGGAAGGACGGCATCCCCTACCCCGTCGACCGCCAGACCTACGACCAGTCCATTACGCTTTTGCGGCGGGCGATTGGGCGGGCGAAGGTGGGGATGAAAGAAAAGCAGGAAGCGGAGGGGAGGCTGGTGAGGCTGGGGAGACAGGGCTAGATGATAAAACCAGGTGAAGTAATATCATATCTGGATATGTGTAAAGAAGAAGGTGCCAACCTTCAGCGAGGGATGAATTTTCATTTTCGCCGTACACGAGTCAGCGTAATACTGATGAGCGTGCGCCGTGGTGCACCTTACAGTGACCGAGTAGAAGAAGAGGGAAAGGTGCTTATCTATGAGGGTCACGATGCACCAAGGACGAAAAACGGGCCAAATCCAAAGACAACCGACCAGCCGATGAAAAATCCCAGCGGTGGCCTCACCGAAAATGGGAAGTTCTTCAACGCGGCCATGCATTACAAAGGGTTGGGAAGCGAACCTGAATTAGTGAGAGTCTATGAAAAAATCCATGCAGGAATTTGGGCTTACAGCGGAGTTTTCAAACTCGTGGATGCGTGGCAGGAAGTCTCAGATAACCGAAAGGTCTTCAAGTTTAGGCTCGAATTGGCAGATAGTAAGAGTGTCTCGGGAAATGAGACCCTGCCTGAGCTAGATTACACTAGAATTATACCGACTGCGGTGAAACTAGAAGTTTGGAAAAGAGATAAGGGAAGGTGCGTCAAGTGCGGTAGCACTAATAACCTACATGTTGATCACATAATCCCCTACTCGATGGGAGGCTCGTCCCTGGTGGCTGAAAACATTCAACTACTGTGTGCGAAACACAACTTGGGGAAAAGCGATAATCTGGAATAAGAGTATGCCTGAAATAATCCCCGGTAAGAACCCTGTTTTGGAAGCGCTGAAGGCGGGGCGGCCGCTGAACAAAATACTGCTGGCTAAGAACATCCGAAACGACCCGGCCATCGACCAGATACTGGCTCTCGCCAGGAGCAAAGCGATTCCTGTTGAGTTTGTGGACAGGCAGGCTATTGAGAGGCTCAGCCTGCCATCCGTCCCTGGGGGACTACGGCAGGTAAACCAGGGGGTGATTGCCTACGCCGCCGCTAAAGATTATGTCACTCTGGGGGACTTGCTGGCTATCCCGAAAAAGACGGGAGAACCGGCGCTATTCTGCGTGCTGGATGGCATCGAGGACCCGATGAACCTGGGGGCAATCTTGAGGACGGCCGGGGCGACGGGTATCCACGGCGTCATCGTGCGCTCGAGGCGGGCGGTCGGGCTGACTTCCGTTGTGGCAAAGGCCTCGGCTGGGGCAATCGAATATGTGCCCGTGGCGCGCGTAGCCAATATCGCCGAGACCATCGAGACCCTGAAAAAGAACGATATCTGGGTCACCGGCATCGATATGGACGGCAAGGCGGACTTCGGGAAAGTTGATTTCAAATTGCCCTCGGCAATCGTTATCGGGGGTGAGGGGCTTGGCTTATCGTCTCTGGTCAGGAAGCGCTGCGATACTATTGCCCGCATCCCGATGAAAGGGGAGATTGCCTCTTTGAACGCCTCGGTGGCGGCGGCGCTGGTGATGTATGAGGCGTTCAGGCAAAGGAGCCAGTAATGGAGAGACGAGATTAACACGATTTCCCATTCCGTGCTTGACACGGAATCCAGGAAAACCCCAGCGTGATGGCAAGTGCAGGTATTCTGGATACCGACTTTCGTCGGTATGGAGGTCAAAAATGTCCAAGAGAATTTATCAGTATCCTATTATCGCCCTTGTTATTGTCCTGGTTGCGGGGGTATTTACCGCGTGCAAGCCCGCGCCGGTAAGTAGCGTGCCGCCGGAAGTCCCGCCACCTCCCACTGCCCCGAATTTGACCATCCCCCCCGCTACCCCTCCGGCGGCGCCTCCACCGGCTGCTACTGACCTACCCGGTCCCCCATCCACACCCCAGGCGCCAGCACCCGCTGTCTCCGAGCCTATCACTATCATCGCCCGTAATCTGCAAATACCGTGGTCGCTCGACTTTTTGCCTGATGGCTCGATTATCTTTACCGAACGCCCGGGTAGAATACGACTCCTCGATGCGAAGCGTGGACTGCTGCAAAACCCGCTCCTGACAGTTGCGGACGTGGCGGCGCGGGGGGAGGGCGGGCTGCTCGGCATCGCTGTTCACCCTGATTTCAGCGAGAACCGCTTCATTTACATATACCATACATACCAGGGGCAGCCAGGGCTGGCGAACCGCGTGCTCCGGTTCAAGATGGATGGGGATTACCTTGCTGTGGACAAAGTCATTATCGAGGGCATTCCGGCGGCTTCGATTCACGATGGCGGACGGCTCAAGTTCGGGCCGGACGGGCTTCTCTACATTACCACAGGAGATGCCGCTCAGCCTGATTTAGCGCAGGACAAAAACTCGCTGGCGGGCAAGATTCTCCGCCTGAAGGACGATGGCTCGATTCCTGCCGATAACCCATTCCCAGGTTCGCCGGTCTATTCTTACGGGCACCGCAATCCCCAGGGACTGGCATGGGATGACAGGGGTCGCTTATGGGAGACCGAGCACGGCTCCAGCACCCGTGATGAGCTTAATCTGATTCAGGCAGGCAAGAACTACGGGTGGCCGGCCATCCGCGGCGATGAGGCGGCCCCCGGGATGGAAAAGCCGGTGCTCCATAGCGGGGATGACACCTGGGCGCCATCGGGGCTAGCGTTCCTTAATGGCTCGCTCTACTTCGCCGGGCTGCGCGGGCAGTCTCTTTTCCAAGTCGTTCTCAAGGGCGAACAGGTGGAATTGAGGCGTCATCTGTCTGGACAATTCGGCCGGCTTCGGGACGTCGTCATCGGCCCGGATAGATTTCTCTACCTGCTCACGAACGACCGGGACGGGCGAGGAGCGCCGGCTACAGATGACGACCTGATTATTCGGGTCGACCCGGCGAGGCTTGCGCCATAGTTCTGAGAGCGTTCCGAACACGACGCCATACCGACGAAAGTCGGTATCCAGAAGACCGCAATTCATAAGCTGAGTTTACTGGATTCCGTGTCAAGCACGGAATGGAGAAGGTGGTTATTGATACCCTCTAGCTTTTCTTATTGAAACGCAGGTGTCCCCAGGACAGACCGGCCAGAATGACCGCCATGCCTGTTGTTGCCAGGGCGATGAAAAGCAGGGCGTCAAACCAGAAGCCCCCGGGGAAAAGCATTATCAGGTAGTCGCGGGTGGGGTCGAGTTGCCAGAAATCATTGCTGAAGCTGAGCAAGTGAAACTGAAGGAAAAGCCCCTCGAAATTCACCAGCGAGCCGAGCCACAGCGCCAGCATAATACCCAGGGTGAGTCCGCTGCCGGTAAGCACGCTCCGCGCCAGGGGACGCCAGTACCTGGGGCGGCGCCAGAGCAAGTTTACTCCGCCATAGGCGAGAACGTAAAGCAGTGTCACCAGCAAAATCCGGTAGTCCAGCCAGACCAGCCCCTTCACATCTTTCAGGTGAATTACTTCTCTCTCGTTGAACAGGGTGAAGGGCTGGCCGTCCTTCTCCACGACGACATCAATCAGTTCTTCGCCGGAGTTAAAATATGAAATCAAGCCGCGGGCGGCTTTCTCCAGTTCCGTGTCAGCCAGGCCGGTAACGCGGCTGATGCCATATTTTTCAAAGCCGGCTTGGTACAGCCAGAGGCTATTGAATGCCAGCCCGATGCTGGCGCTCAATAGCAGCAGGGGCAGAAAAAGCGCAAAAAGCCATCTGGCAATGAAGGTGAGAGCTTTCAAATCTTATCCTCATCAAGATTCTACACTGTCAGAGCGGAAAAGGATAGTATTTGACCTCACCCCCTCAGTCCCCCTCTCCGCTTGCGGAGAGGGGGAAGTGAGTTTTTCTTGAGAGGGCACAGCCCTCTCAAGCTTTCCCTTTAGGGGAAGGGATACAGGGGATAGTGTCGCCAAGAGGTTGATTGCCCGAAGGTCGTTTCGCTGCTATAATTCGGCTGACAAATGCGAGCAACATCGTTGGGATTAGGAGTAAGAGCATGCGTATCGAGCGGGTCAGCATTATGAAGTCCGGTCTACTAATCACTGTGGTTGTCTCATTTCTGATTACCGGTCTACTCTCGGGTGCCTGCGCTAAGGATGAAAAGACGGTAAAGACCGAAGAACATCTGCAGAGTGCGGCGGGATTCGTCGATAAGCGTGATTGGGACAGCGCCGTCAGTGAATACGACCAGGCGATTGCCTTAAAACCGGATTCCGATATGGCATATCAAGGCCGGGGCGTGGCGTACAGAGAGATGGGCGATTTCGACCAGGCGATTGCCGACCTGACGAAAGCTATCGAACTGGCGCCCGGTAGAGGCGGCCCCTATTTTGAGCGGGGTGTTGCCTACCGTCTGCAGGGCGACCCGGACAAGGCAATCTCCGACCTTTCCCGCGCTATCGGCAACCGCAGCACTACACGCTGGCGGGGCGCTCTCTATGAGCGGGGGCTGGCTTACAAAGCCCAAGGCAATCAGAAAGAAGCTAAAGCCGATTTTGAAAAAATCATTCAATTGGAAAACGACAGGCCTGGAGAAGCTGACAAAAGCTGGGCGGAAAAGGCGCAACAGGAACTGGCCGCTTTGGGACAGTAGTTGGGATGGACAAAGAACTTACTAATATTCTTAAAATAATTTGGACTGTCCACCTTGAACCAATAAGCGACCAATCAGCTATATCCCATTCCGGCGAAAGCCGGAATCCAGTTCGGATGTCCATATTCTGGATACCGACTTTCGTCGGTATGGTTGGTTTGTAAACTATACTATTATGAGAAGATTAGTATTGCTCCCTACGGGATGAATTTCGCTGTCTGCAGCTCTTATCTCGACCGCATTTTATCACCTCTGCCTTGGTGAGTAGTAACTAAACAGCTCTATTATTGAAGCTAAAACATCACAAGGGTTGACAAAAACGTATACCTATGTTAACTTGTTAGTGAGCGTTAACTTAGCTAGTTTTATCGATATGATTTGTCCAGGCAAAAATGTCAAGGAATGGTAATTGCAGATGACAACGAAGGTTACCAAGCGGCGGAGCACCGAGGTGCGGCAAAGGCAGATAATTAATGCTGCCCGAGAAATCATCGTGAATTACGGCAGTGAAAATGTGACAGTCGGGCGTATCGCTAATGCGGTGGCCATTTCTGAGGCCGCCATCTATCGGCATTTCAAGAGCAAGAAAGCTATATTGACTCTGTTAATTGACGATGTTGAAGACAGGTTGATAGCGGATTTCAGCGCAGTTAGCACCGAGGGTAAAACGCCCCTCGAAATCATCGAGGGGGGGCTTAAGGGTCCTCTCTCAGAGAGGAGGCGGGGCGTTTCCTTTCAGGTCATTGCTGAAATTATCTCTCTTGGCGACAAGAAGTTAAACAAAAAAATATCCGAGTTCATAAACGCGTATATAGCACATCTCGCCGACCTGCTGTCTCAGGGAATCAAGTCAGGAGAAGTGAGAGAAGATGTCGATGTCGAGGCAGCGGCAACGCTCTTGTTTGGCATGATACAAGGTCTGGTCAGCATCTGGGCTCTCAGTGGTTACAGGTTTGACGCCGAGGCGAAGTACGACACTCTCTGGAGGGTCTTTCGTGACTCCGTCACTCTGAAAAAGGAAAGGCAGCCCGCTCAGCCCGTGCCGGTTTAAGAGCAAAAGGGATTATTCAGTTCTCATCCCGCTACAGAACCATACGGGAGTCCTGTCTCATCAATTCAACTAGATGAAGGTCCGGCTCAAATACTTACCGCAGGGAAAACCGGAGGCAACAGCAATAATGCATAACTGGATTGTAGCAGAAGACATACCCTCCCGCAGTCTTAATCAAAGGAGGCAAAATGTTAAAGAAGATTCTGGTCTGCTTAGACGGTTCCAGATTCGCCGAGGGTATCTTACCCTACGTGATCGAAAGAGCTCAACACTTCAGTAGCAAGACGGTTCTCTTCAAGGTTGTCAACACGAACGTTTCGGCCTACGCCTTCTCCACACCGGGAATGTCAGGGCAACCCGTGCCTATCATCGCGCAGAGGCATCTGGATGGTCTGATTCGTGATGAAGAGGCACGAGATAAATCGTACCTGGAGGGTGTAGCCGCAAGACTGAGGCTCCTAGGGCTAGATGTTGAGATTGTTACTCGCCGCCGGGCGCCAGGAGATACCATCAGCGATACCATCGCCTCTTACGCTGCAGAGCATGGATTCGACCTGATTCTGATGGCTACTCACGGACACCGCTTCTGGATACGGCTTATCTTTGGCAGTATGACAGAATCTGTAATCAGGAAATCAAGGGTACCGGTTCTTGTGGTGAGTCCTCGGTATGACGAGACGAAGGATGAGACTCTTGGAGAAATGCCACAAGCCTCGGTGACATAGGGGTGTTAACATGTCTAAGAATAATGAGATAGCTATTTCTTGCCAGAACGTGTGGAAGGTATTCGGGAATAGACCGAAGGCTGTCTGGGACTTGCTCCGGAAGGGCGCAACCCGGCAGGAAATCATCGAGCAGACCGGGCAGGTTATCGCTGTGAAAGATGTCTCTTTTGACATTCGGCAAAACGAAATTTTTGTCATTATGGGGTTGTCGGGCAGTGGCAAATCGACCCTGCTTCGTTGCATCAACCGGCTGATTGAACCCAATCAAGGGAAAATACTAATCTACGGCGCGGATATCACACGAATGAACAACTCCGAGCTGAAGAAACTTCGACGTCACCAGTTAAGTATGGTATTCCAGCATTTCGGATTACTGCCGAATCGCTCTGTCCTGGAGAATGTGGCTTTTGGTCTGGAGATTAGAGGCGAGAGCAAATCGGAAAGACAGGCAAAGGCTATGGAGGCCCTGGAGCTGGTGGAACTGCAGGGTTGGGGAAATAGCCGTTTACATGAACTGAGCGGAGGAATGCAGCAGAGGGTGGGACTGGCCCGCTCTCTGGTAGTAGATTCAGACATCCTGCTGATGGATGAGCCTTTTAGCGCTCTCGACCCTCTCATTCGCCGCCAGTTACAGGATGAATTTATCAAACTGCGCGCGGCAGTGAAAAAGACCGTGGTGTTTGTTACTCACGACCTGTATGAAGCGCTGAAACTGGGCGACCGGATTGCCATTATGAAGGATGGCGAGATAGTCCAGTGCGGCAGCCCGCAGGATATAGTGTCCCAGCCCTCAGATGACTACGTGAGCGAGTTCGTAAAGGATGTTCCAAAAGCAAAGATACTCTCAGCGGAGAGCATTATGCAAGAGCCTGAAGTGGTCGTCTGGAGAAGATACGACATCGAGGTGGCGATAAGGGAAATGACCGCCAAGAAGGCTCAGGTCGCTTTCATCACCGATAGCCGTGGTGAACTTAAAGGAACCGTGACTATGGAGCAGGCCATCGAGGCGCTAAGACAAGGCTTAGGCAAGTTGGAGGAGATAGCCCAGAAGGAATTCCCCTGGACGTCTCCCGAAAGTCCTCTAGAGGCAAGCCTGCATTATGTTGCCGAAGGTGATATTCCGGTGGCCGTTCTTGACGAAAGAAGGCACCTGCTCGGAATGATTACCAGAAAGGCGTTAATCGGCGCCATGAAACCCGACAAGCCGAACAGTGAAGCGCGATTTGTGGTAGAGGCCGGAATCAACCACAACGAGAAAATCGCAGCGGGAGGGCAGTAAACATGCATCGAACTGCTCAAAGAAACCTCACATGGTTTGTTATCTCAGGCATCGCGCTATTTGCCCTGACATTGCTGGCGATATTTATGAGAAAGTTGCAGCTAGAGACTCCAAGAGTACCTGTCGGCCGTGGTGTGGAGGTGGCTGTGGACTGGGGCATCATATATCTTTCGCCGGTGCTGGAGACGATAAAGCTGAGCGTAAGCAAGGTATTCGTGGCTGTGGAGACAGCTTTCCAGTGGCTTCCCTGGCCGGTATGGATATTGCTGGTTGGGGTCCTGGGTTGGAGATTGGCGTCTCTGCGTACCGGGTTGCTGGTATTGGCGGCTCTATCTGTCGTACAGGCCGTAGGACTGTGGAACGAAGCTATGAGTACGATGGCGCTGGTAGTCGCCGCCGTAATTCTGACTCTAATCATCGCCATCCCGATTGGTGTTCTTGCTGCGCACAATAACTTTCTTGAGAGCATCATCCGGCCTGTCCTGGACGCTATGCAGACTATCCCCGGGTTCGTCTATCTTATCCCGGTGGTAATGCTCCTGGGCGTGGGCAAAGTGCCGGCGGTAATCGCTACTATGGTATTTGCCATCCCGCCAGCCATCCGTCTGACCAATCTGGGCCTGCGGCAGGTGTCTGCGGAGACCAAGGAAGCGGCGATTTCTTTTGGCGCCTCCAAATGGCAACTACTGACTAAGGTAGAATTACCGCTGGCGGCACGCACTATCATGGCCGGGGTAAACCAGTCTACTATGATGTCTGTCTCCATGGTAATTATCGCCGCCTTCATCGGCGCTGGCGGCCTGGGATATAGCGTGCTCTTTGCCCTGAACAGAGTCAGGATAGGTTCAGGGTTTGAGGCGGGGCTGGCGATATTAGCCATTGCCATTGTCCTTGACCGCCTGACACAGGCTCTGGCGAAAACGAACGAAACCGGCCGAGCGCAACGCTCCGGCTGAGCCAGTGAAACTCCGCTAATCTTATGATTTTCTCAAGAGGGGGTGATGCCGCCAGGAAGCTGGCACCATGTTTGAAGAAACTCAGTATTTGAGGAGGACTGATTTGCGATATCTTCATTTCTTAAAAATACCTGTGTTACTGCTGGCAGCTGTTACCGTTCTCTTTGTTCTGGCCGCTGGAAGTTGCGCTCAGCAGACAACACCGCCGACCGCGGCGGAACCACCGGTAGTGAAGGAGAAACCCACCATCAAGCTGGTGGAGTTTGACTGGTCATCCCAGCAATTTCTCACCCAACTGCTTGACCGGATTATCAGCGAGCAGCTTGGCTACCCGACGACGCGACAATTTCTTTCCCAGCCGGTGACCTGGCCGGCAATGGATAGAGGGGATGTGGACATAACGCCGGAAATCTGGTTTCCTGGGCGGCGAGCTGAAATACAGCCTTTCCTGGATAAGGGTAATATCGAGCTGGCGGGAGAAATCTTCGGCGGCGCCGGCAACTGGTGGGTGGTGCCGAGGTATGTTGTCGAGGGCGACCCGGCCCGGGGTATCGAGCCGATGGCTCCCGACCTCAAGACCATTCTCGACCTGAAGAAGTACTGGAAGCTCTTCGAGAACCCGGAGAAGCCGGGACTCGGTGAATTAGTAGGTGGAGAAGTCGGCTGGGTGGAT
>JACPPR010000019.1 GCA_016190895.1 Chloroflexota bacterium
AGCGTCTGAAGCCTGGTTGGGAGCCGAAGTAGCCCCGTAATCAAGCCGGACACGGTCGGAAAAAGGTAGAAAACGCAAAAACAAGAACGGCAGAACTGATAAACGGAGTATCAACACCAGTTTTTCAGCACCCTGCTAGGAACGGATGGAATTGCGAGGGTCATTTCTAAAGGAGGATGGCAATCTGAAAAATCTTATAGATTGCTCCGCATTCCCCGAAAGTCGGAAATGGGACATTCGTGGTACGGATTGCTTCTTCCTGACAAGTCGTGGGTTCGCAATGATAAATGACAACTTCTTTTGCCTTTCCGTTCCCGTATCCAGTACGGGACAAGGCTTGAAACGCCCCGATTCCATCGGGGTGAATTCAGACCGGAGTCTACCCGTGCCAAGATACGGGGCCGGAATGGCATTGCGGAGGGATAAGGTTGCCAGACAATCATAAACCCGATAGCCAGGCGATAGAGCCAGCGGAGGCGGAGGCCATCCGGCGCCTGAAGCAGTCTATATTCAGCGGTAAGCACTGGTACCTTGCCCTGCTTGAGGCTATCGGACTGTGGAACGTCGCTGAGGAGGCTCTCGATAACTATCATTATAAGTACCTCATTGCCGGTGAGGCCTTCGACTGGCTGGTTCTGGCGGAGCGGCTCTGTTTGGCTGTGAACGAATTCTTGCCCGAGACCGAAAAAACGGCTCTCCTTTTCAAAGGCAAGCCTCCCCTCGACCTGCCGGCCGGTAAATTTAAAGAGCTTATCGGCGATATCAAATACCATCAGTATTTGAACTACTTTTATGGCGTCACCGTCGAGGAGGCTCTGATTCTGGCCGTGGAAGAAGAGGTACGTAAAGAGAGGTGGGCGGCCGGCTTGCACAGGGACAGGGATAACACCAATGAGGCTTACCGGCGGATTTACGGCGCCACCCGGGCAGCTCTGCTCCGGCGTTTCAGAAGCGAGATGGGCTACCCCCAGCTCAAATCAATCGGCCTGACCGAGCTTAAGGAGTTCACGTACTGGCTGTTCAAGCTCCGCCTGAAGCAGTCTGATAAAGCGAAAGTTGCCAGCGATACCAAGAAAGCGCTCGATTGGCTGCGGAGCAAGGGCTTCACACGATGGTCGGATAAGCAGGCCTTTGAGATGGAGAACAGGGAAGCAGAAAACATATCCCTTTAGACAAATAGGAAAAGGTGATTCGTTTTCGTTTTTTGCGGCGTTTTTCAGATACGGAAAGTCCCTTTTTTGCGCCTATGAGCAGACATAAGGTCTGAAACTAAAGGCAGATTTACACTCGATTCGTTCTGTCAAAATGGTGAACGGAGCGAGGCTAAGTTGTTAAGGTACGCTCGATTTGTTCCGTCAAACTGGCGTCAGAAGCGTGATGAATCCCGATGGCGCGATCGATAGCCTTTGTCACAGCCTCCGGCGGCACACCGGAGAGTCCGGCCTCCATGGCGCGCAAGAGAGCTTTCCTGAGGAAATTGGTCTGTCTCTTATTCAAACGGAATTTGGCGCCTTGCCACCTGGCGGCCAGTTTCGCCGCGTCTCTGAGGATACGGCGGTTGCCGGGTTCGCTCCGGATTGCAGAGAGCAGCTTGATGCGCAGCACGGCTACCTCAGGCTAGATATTTTCCGTGTTGAGGATGTTCCATAGCTGGCACATTTCGTCCGCGGTCATCAGCCCGCAATAAAGGCCGTGCTTGCGAGCGTTCTGGTTACCTGGCTGAGCGCCACGTTTACGTTTCCCGTCCACTTCCAAGCCTCCCAGTTTAAGTATCAAGTAGCAAGTAGCAAGTAGCAAAAAGCCGGGTTCATTAGAGTAAGATAGCACAGATGTTCTATGGTTCGCAAGGCTATTTTGGCGGGGCGGGCGAAAATCCTAACCCCTGCCCTTCCCTTTACGAAAGGGGGGAGACGGGGGCGGCGTAGGGCGACAGGGCGGTCGCCCCTGCGGTCATTGCGAGACCATTACGCCTGCAGGCGGAAGGCGAAGCAATCCGCGTGGTGGGTACAGACCCGTCATTGTAATCGTTCCCCATTCCGTGCTTGACACGGAATCTAGAGAAACCGGGCTGATTCAGTTACCAAACTGTTGCCTTTATGGTAGAATATCGCCAAACAAGTGACACGATGATAGGAGAATCATTAAAACGATGTCCTTATCTCCTGAACGTCTGAAAGAGATTGTCACTGAATTGGCTTCTCGGCCTCATCATGAGAAAGTGCGAAGCCTTATACTTGAACTTCTCGTAAATGAGCTTGGCGCCAGCAGCACCGAGATAGACTTCGAACGTCGTGTCCCGGAAGTACACGGTCGGATAGACGCGCTCCTCGGCAAGACCGTATTCGAATTCAAATCAGACCTCCGCAGAGAAATCCACGACGTCGAAAACAAGCTGCCTGATTACCTTGCCCAGCGTGAAAAGGAGACAGGCTCACACTTTGTGGGTATCGCTACGGATGGAGCTACGTTTATTCCATATGAGCTTCGCAGCGGCAAGCTCCATTCGTTTGAACCTTTTGCCACGCCGCCGGAAAAGCCGCGTGAATTGCTTCTCTGGCTTAGCTCGGTAGTAGCTGTCAGCGCCGACCTGGAGCCAAGCTCCGAAGTTGTCAGTAAGGAACTGGGCCGCAGCAGTCTTGCCTGGAATGTCGCGCGTCAGGAGCTTGACGCCATCTGGGACGAAGTTGGCGAGCGCCCGGGTGTCCTCCTGAAACGCGACCTCTGGGCGCAGCTAATACGCCGCGTCTATGGGACTGATATTACCGAGAGTTCACTCTTTTTCCAACATACCTACCTGACAATCATTGCCAAGACCATGGCTGCCAGGGTACTTGGCGTGGCAGTGGATGACCCACATGACCTGCTCTCAGGCCGCGGGTTTTCAGAGGCAGGCATCGGCGGGGTGGTGGAATCCGACTTCTTTGACTGGCTGACAGATTCGAGTAATGGCATTGACCTTGTCCAGCGTATTTCACGGCAGGCCAGCCGGTTCAAGCTTGAAGATGTCCAGACCGATGTGCTGAAAGGGCTTTATGAATCGCTCATAGACACGGAGCAACGCCATTTTCTCGGTGAATATTACACCCCGGACTGGCTGGCCGAAAAAATATGTGCCGAAGTCATCGATGAACCGTTGGAGCAACGTGTCCTGGACCCGGCCTGCGGGTCGGGAACTTTTGTCTTCCACGCCGTGCGCCGTTTGTTGAAAGCGGCTGAGAAAGCCGGATTGAGCGTGCCGGAAGCGATTACAAAGGCCTGCGGGCAGGTCTTCGGCGTCGATGTTCACCCTGTCTCGGTGCAGATTGCCCGCGTCACCTTCTTGCTGGCGTTGGGACAGGAAAGATTGAAGCAAAGGCCTGCCAACATAAATATCCCTGTTTACATCGGCGATTCACTGCAATGGAACACCCGTGGCTTTCTGGCAGAACGGGACGTGCTCATCGAGATCCCTGAAAGCAGGGAGTTGATCGAATTCCCTTTCCAGGTTGCCCACGACCCGGCAGTTTTTGACACTGTCATTGGACGAATGCTTGAGTTAAGCAGGCAGAATGCGTCTTCTGACGGTCTGAAATCATGGCTGGAACGAGAGTACCATCTGGCAGAACCAACCATAAAGACGCTCATCGATACCTATGACACCCTGCATCAGCTTGACCGTGAAGGGAGAGACCATATCTGGGGCTTTGTGGCACGTAACCTTGTGCGCCCCATCTGGCTGTCTCAGCAAGCAGAGAGGGCGGATGTGGTCATCGGTAACCCGCCCTGGCTTTCTTACCGCTTTATGGATGCCGAAATGCAAAAGCGTTTTCGTGAGGAATGTCAGGCTTTCGGCATCTGGCATGGACAAGTGGCGCAGCAGCAGGACTTGTCAGGGTACTTTTTTGTTCGTTGCGTTGAACTTTACCTCAGAGATGGCGGAGCCATCGCTTTCGTCATGCCCTATGCAGCTATGACCCGGCGCCAATTTGCCCGGTTCAGAAAGGGACTCTACGGCGCTGATCAAAGGGGTAGTTCGAGACTGATCTACGTCACTGTGCAATTCACGAATGCCTGGGTATTCTCGGACTCAGTGCAACCTCTATTCCCTGTGCCATCCTGCGTTCTGTTCGCCCGCTCCGGTGATGGTTCCGGACCAAGGCTGCCAAGCCGGGTGAAGGTGGCCGCCGGAGTTTTGCCAAAACGCGATGCCTCGGGTGAGGAAGCCAGCCGATACTTGTCCTGGCATGATGACACGTGGCCAACCGAACGCGTAGAAAGAGTCACACAGGGATATGCCGCCCGTTTCAGGGATGGCGCGGTAGTGTTTCCTTCCGTACTTCTCAGGGTAAAGGCAATTGAGGCTGGTAAACTCGGAGCCAATCCGGCTGCACCGTTGGTCGAAAGCCGCCGCACTAGGCAGGAAAAACAACCGTGGAACGCACTGCCAACTCTGCGAGAAAACGTGGAAAGAGAATTCATCCGCGCCCTGTACTTGGGTGAATCAATAGCGCCGTTTCGTGTTCTTTCACCTATCCTGGCGGTAATTCCATGGGATGAGGGTAGCTTACTAAACTCAACGGAAGCACAGGCACGCGGTTACCTTAATCTGGCTTCATGGCTGCAAAAAGCGGAGCAGTTATGGATAAAACATGGCAGCGGGAAAAGGACATTTAAGGAGCAGAGTGATTATTTTGGGCAGCTCACAGCCCAGTTTCCGGTCACCGCGCTAAGAATTGTTTACAGTGCGTCGGGTACGTTACCGGCGGCAACATTAGTATCTGACTCTCGCGGTATCATTGAACATAAATTATACTGGGCTAAAGTCGATTCCATGCAGGAAGGGCGTTACCTGCTGGCCATACTGAACAGTGAAACGGCTCGCCATCTTGCCGAGCACCTCCAGAGCCGCGGGCAGTGGGGCGCCCGCGATTTCGACAAGGTTATCCTCTCTTTGCCCATCCCCGCCTTTGACAACTCCAACAAACTGCACAAGGCGATGGCAACGGCGGCCGCTCATGCCGAGAAGGTAGCTGCCGCAGTTGAACTGGAAGAGAAGATGCATTTTATCACCGCCCGGAAGAAAATCCGCGCTGCCCTTATCGAGGACGGGATAAGCCAGAAGATAGACAAGCTGGTGGCGGAACTACTAGAAAGCTAGTGAACCCACACAGGCGGGGACGCCTGTGCCACCGATGAAAGAACGCCTCGTAGGGTCCCCTGTGCCGGCCCCCCCCGGGCGACCACAGGGGGTCGCCCCTACAGACTTGAAACCAGCACCCAGTCGCGTCTACCCCTCACCATCTTCCTCTCCCGCAAGGGGAGAGGAAGTTGGTAGGAATAAGCGGGCGGGTCAGAGACCCGCCCCTACATAAACTGGATTCCGCGCCTGACCCCCGGGCGACCACAGGGGGTCGCCCCTACACAGAATAATTACCCTTCACCCCATTCGGCAGGCTCCTTCGGCTTCGCTCAGGACAAGTCAGGGCATGCTGTAGCTCTCGCCCCTCCAGGGGGATTAGGTTTCTGGATTCCGTGTCAAGCACGGAATGGGGACGGAGGATTTCCCACCGCCCAGATTGCTTCGCCCCGATAGAATCGGGGTCTCGCAATGACAC
>JACPPR010000020.1 GCA_016190895.1 Chloroflexota bacterium
AAGAATGAACGGAAGGAGGCAGTTGTGAATGACAATAAAATAAGTTAGAATGTACCCGTCCCAGCACCACTCCCCAACCCTTCCCAATGGCTGGCCCACTTTGCCCGGACAAGTGGCCCATTTTCATCGGAATACGCAGCCATGACAGAAGGGGATAATATCTGTCTTAGTGTCGCCTGTTAAACAATATCCGCATAACGTCTGTAGGTAAGTAATCATGCCCTGGATTTTTTTCTGTATGAGATTCAAGAAGCTATCCCATTTAGGGCAAGTAGCCGTTTCGTCATGTTCAACCGGGGCTGTGATAGTTATTAAATCTTCACGCCGCTGTTCCCGTGCCTTCCCTGTTCTCAGGTCAACTGTTGCGTTTTTACAGTTAAATAAGTAGATGTCGCTGTCTAGTTCTTTGATACTGATAGTTACGTTGCCCTCGGATTTCACTAAAGCAATCATATCCCGCTGCCGCTTGCTACTCTCACTTGTTAAAGCGTGTTTGATTTTGTCCTTGAAGCCATCTTTACCGGGTCCGTCAGGCTCACTCACAATATCCCGAATAGTAGCTTTAGCTAATTTCATCAAATAGGTATCATCAGGCGTATCATAAACCCATGTGTGCCCATCCCAATAAACAAACAATTTCCGCTCTGTTACCCAATGAATATCGTTACCGAATTTAGCGTAGAGCCTTTCAGCGTTCCCCAGGTCGGTATAGGGGTATACTTTCGGGCTTCCGTCATCATTTACCTTGCTTTGCTTCTCGTATTCCTTAACCATCTTGATAACTTCGGCATCCGGCAGGGGATTATCGCCGCTGTCGTGATTCAAAGCCAACGCTAATGTTTCAATCTCAGGCTCGGATAAGCCCCGCGCCCGCATCCTGCCGATATGGGCGATTAATTCGCTATGCCATGCGTTTGTCAGCTTCTTGATAGGATTGGGTTGTTTGTTGGTCTGTGGTTTCTCGGCTGCAAGCGTAACCTTATTATCGCGCTCGATAACCTCTTTAATTTTGGTAGGTAGCTTCTCCCAGGGGATTAGATTTCCTGGCTCCGGGAATGTCATAATCTGATATTCAGCATCGGGGTAGGTAACGCCATCCTCGATATAAGCCAAACGCTTGCCGATAAGGTTCACGAAACCGCCATCACCGCGCCAATCAATCCCCTCCACTTTTTTAGCAGCGTTCTCCACTTCATAACCGGGGTGTTTGAAATACCAATGACCGCCGCGCGGGGTAAGAATGTGCGGATGTCCTAATTCTAGGGTGAGGTAAGCCATTGCTTCCGGCGTGTCCGCGTCTATGACTACAATCCCCGACACTTTGCCCGTTACAATATACCCCAAAGTCCGGGGTTATGAGTTTTTTGCCAGTTCTGAAGCTCCGCTTGGGTAGGGGCTTTGGTCTGGTATTGCTTCCACGCAATAATTGGTTGCTTGTGCTTGTCACCGCCGCCGGATGGGATTGTCGAATAGTGAAACTTGCCATTCAGCGTTAGGACTATCCCCAATGGATTAAGAGAGGGTATATTTTTGACTTGTTGCTGATTATGGTCTATGATGGTCATAACATCTAATCCTTTGAAACGCCGCCCGCTCCCTCAGTGAGGCGGCGTTTCGTTTTACTTTGCCCCGGCGGTCGGCGGCTGGCCGGCGTTCTCACCCTTGTTCTGAGGCTCGGTAAGTAGCTTCCGCCAAAGCTTCGCCCATGCCGCCCGTTGTTTGGGCGTAGGTTTGCCAGTCTGAAAGCCTTTAACGTTTTCAGTTTGTGGCTTCACCTTCGTCCTCAATAAGCCCTAGTGCTTTTAGAATTTGTAGTTTTCGCGGCGGTCTGACATATCGGTCTTTCTCGAAAGCGGTAACTTCACAAGGGGTTACTCTTGCAAGGCTAGCAACGTCTACTTGGCGTAGGTTCAAACTGAGCCGTGCCAATCTTACCTTTTGCCCTTCACTGAGATTGTCCGCAACGAAAATCTGTTTCATAGTTCAAGGTTACAACGTGGTAGGTATGGTGAGATTGCCTATTTTCTACACGGGGCAAAATGGGCAACAAAAAAGGACTGCTGAGTTAGCAGTCCTCGATAAGTATTTCGCAGTTAGGGTTAGACGGCGTTTGTCATAGCTAGGGTAAAGTCATGCAGTTTGTTGTGAGCTGTGCCCGGATTGCTGAATACGGGTATTATGATTACTTGGTCTCCAACTTTATATTCTCCTAATTGTGAAGCTACAGTGAGATTCTTTTTAATGATGTAGGCAAAATACCATAGTTTTGCCAAGCCATAAAGTGCGTCCTCGTGGGCTAGATGTAACTTGTATTGTTGCTTGATAAGGCTCATTCGCTTGCGTCTACCCCGGTCTGGCCGGTTAGTAATATCGTCAGTGTTATACTGCATCACCCGATAATCATCTTTCATTCGCTTTTGGTCAAGTTCCGCGAATGTAGTTCCCTTGTGTTCTATCGCCGTTCCCGTGCTGATTGCAAAAACCAGATAGCTTCCCTCTACAATTTGGATATTCGGGATAGGGAAAGCCTTGTTAATAAATTTAATGACTGCCTCTTGGTAATTCCCAAGTCCTCGTGAATCCTGGCAGTTGCTGGTTATTCTCTTGATTTCTCCATTAGCTACCAGTGGAATTGTATTCGATTGTGTGCTAAAAAAGCTGTTGATACTGTTATCAAAAGTCATCATCTCGATAAAATTCAATGCGTTTATGGCGTCAACAAACAAAGGTCGCACAGCCGGATTCATTTCAAGCGCAGCCTCGACAACTAAAGCGCAGTAATAGACGTATTTACCTTGAGGGAAAATATCATTCTTGTCAGGCTGTGCCTTGAATGGGGCATTGAATGAGTTTCCGGCGGTCATGGCACGCTGCCTGTAACTGTTTATCTTTTGCTGGTTTCTAAACTTTGTTTCTGGTGTGTTCGCTTTCATTTTCTCACCCTCATTATAACCACCACGCGGTCATCAATCAATCACTTGACAAAACATAGCCCGTAGCCTCAGAATAGCTATACCTACAAGGAAACAGATATTCCGATGTTCGTGCAGTGGTAGGACTTACTCCTGCAAATCCTGCTAAGAGCTAAAAAGTAGGCTGGATGGAGTCCCGATGTAATCGGGGCGAAACCCCCCCCAACAAAAACCTATCCCAACAGGCAAGATGGTGGTTCACCAACCCTACGATACTCATTCCTGATGTACTTTGGGGTGCTAAAGCGACTCGGATGGGTGGAACCAACCGGCGAGACTGAGGCTTCAGCCATTCAGGACAACTATTCGGAAGCGCCGGCACGGCGTATTATCTTGAATTTAGCGAGACTTCATCAATAGTATGAGCTGGTAATGGAATGCGCCTTTTTTTCTTGGCAATGTTTTCAATAATAGAATGGAACATTGACAAAAGTTAGTTCTTATGTCTATTATTCATCGCATAATCAATAGGAGCACAAATGTGCCAGCATCATACGAAATAGGCCAAGAAGTCATAATCAAACCTGTTAGTCAACACAGTTTATCTCTCCGAGATGCCTCTATGCTCCCGTACACAGGTCAAACTGGCACGATTTCTAATTACTATTCGATGGCCCCACCGAGTGGAGAGGTGTTTTATTTGTATACAGTGCGAGTTGGCAACAAAGAAATTGTTGTTTACGAGGATGAGATAACGCATGTTTCAAAAACAACGCCCAAATCTCCAAAAGCAAAGGGTAGATAGCCCGGCTGCTTAGAAACAAATATATCCCGATGTTTGTCGAATGGTAATTTCGCGTGATAAGGAGGTTTGGTATGGGTTTCATGAGTTTCGGACATCTCGGGAAAGCAGACCGCATCATCAATCGGTGCGGCAGGTCTGGCAATCGCCTTCCTCTGGGCGAGCGGGGTACTCCAAATAGTCCTGTGGGCGCTGGGTGGCATCCTGTTGCTCGAAGGACTGACCGGCTTCTGCCCGCTGACCTATCTGCGCAGGCGTGCTGCCAGCAAGAAAGGCGCATAACGCGGTTACTCACACAAATCCGCCCATCTACTCTGTACCCCTTTCTTGATGGTAGAGGAAGCGTAGGAATGATTTTCGATTCTTCTACTCCCTCACTCCTTCCCTACCTCAGGCCAGGCTTAATCCTCTCCCCCGCCTGCCAAAGTCTCGTGCGGCGGGCAGGCGCAAGGGGAGAAGGAAATTATTGTCACGCCTATTTTGTAACCCAACTGCTAGTTGACGAGGGATGTTATAATAAAATTCATATCGAACAAAGTTCGATTGGCTCGATACCGAGAAAATATAGATAAAAAGGAGGCACTTCGGTCATGGCAAGTAAAATCGGTTTTTGGGCGTTCATCATTGGTTTCATTCTGGCAATCGTCGGAGGTGTGGTATCACCTGATAACGGAACCATCGTCCTGGTATTGGTCGTGATGGGGGCGTTAATCGGTCTGTTGAATATCACAACCAAGGAGACCACGCTCTTCCTCGTCGCCACCATTGCGCTGATTGCCGCCGGCGGCGTGTTTGAGCCTCTGACCGCACTAGGTGTGGGCAAATTCCTTGACCAGATGCTTAGCTATGTGACCGTTCTGATGGCCCCGGCCGCTGTTGTCGCTGCTGTCAAAGCTCTCTGGGCAGCCAGCAAGCCCGGAGAGTAAGCCGGTTTCACCCAAAGTGCGCAAGGATACTAGTATCCTGTCTCAGAAATAACTTTCATAATTCTTTTCTCTCTCCTTGTGGGAGAGTCCCGATTCACTCCGTTCACACGGGATTCCGTATGAGTGAAACGAATCGGAAATGAAAGTGAGGGGGAAAGAATAGAATCACCCTCATCCTTCGACAAGCGCGGGACAGGCTCTTAGTCCTCTCCCGCAAGGAGAATGTAAGTATTGAATGGAGCATTCAAGATATTCTCGCGGCGAAGCCATAGTATTGAGGGAAATTTGGGATGAGAAGATATGGATAGCCCGGCCGGCGACTGTGATACAAGACAGCCCCGAGCTTATTGCCACGTATGTTCCACCTAACACACACGCCAAACGGCACTGTGGCGCTCATGGCGACCACGTCACCGCTCAAGAACGCAGGGATAAAGAGTGGGGACTTCAGGATGTGGTCTCGGCACACTTCCCGGTTATTAAACTTGTTATTCCGGGTGAATCATATTCGGTATTGATTTTCAGGAACGAGGGTGACGATAGTTTTCGTTGTTGGTACATAAACCTGGAAGACCCGGAAGCCCCGATGCATCGCACCGCGGTCGGATTCGATTGCACCGACCTGTTACTTGATATGGTCGTAGAACCCAATCTGAAGGACTGGCGCTGGGATGATGAAGATGAGTTACAGGAAGCCGTGGAATCAGGCCTGATTTCACAAGCAAAAGCCAAGTCATTATACGCCAAAGGTGAAGAAGTCAGGGACCTGCTCATGTCCGGGAAGTCCGTCTTCAATGGTTGGGAACACTGGCATCCTGACCGCTCCTGGAAGGCACCCACTTTACCTGCCGGATGGGATATTCTTTAATCCTGTGACACTTGCATTCTCAGACCAATTATCTTATAGTCTATTTACACAGGTATTATGGGTAATCCGATGAAGATACGACATCTGACGGCCGAAGACTTGACAAAGCTTCTCAAAGAGTACGAAGCCAAATATGGCATGGATACTCCGACCTTTGCCGTAAAATACAATCGCGGAGAACTGCCCGAAGACATAGAATATATGGAGTGGATTAGCTACTACGATATGGCAGCCAAAGTTGGATTGATTAAGAAACGAAAAACGGTGTAGTGATTTGGCTGAAGACCTCCGTGAGTATTTCGAAGAAATCCTCCAGTTGCTCGGCGTTGCAATTTCAAACAGAGCTAAATTCCAGACCGAATCTGTTGTAGACACCGTCGCACACGATGCAGGCAAGCTGCGGGCAAGAATTGTCTACGATGATGGCAGCATTCTTCAAGTTCTCCTGACGGTTGATTTCTCCCGCGGGTTTCCGAATTGGACCCACTATTCTTTTCACTATCAGGACAATGCAGGCCGCTTTCGTTTCCGCTACGATGATTTTCCTCATTATCCTGGATACCGTATTTCCCGCACCGCAAGCACGAGGGTGAATCTGAGAATATCATCCCTTGCAACAAGCCGAGCATCCACGAGATACAAGCCGAAATCAGGAAGTGGGTACGCCCTGCCCACCATGCGTGAGTATCAATTTCTATATGGTCTCTGATAGTGACCACCTAGGCCTAAAAAGGAGAAAAGTGGGAAGCACAAATGCTTCCCACTTTTCTCACAATGCAGGCATTCGGGATACCAGGTTAGGTCTTAGTGCTTGAGGGTGCGGTATAAGCGGCAGGGTTCCTCAGCGCCGCAATCGTGGTAGACCTGGCCGTCTCTTTGACTGAATTTTCGGGTTTCGACAAGCCTGTCGCCGACCAAAAATATCGTCTGGAATGCCTTGCACTTGGGGCACAGAGCTACTGCTTCTTCCATTTGCAGCACCGGCATTTCCTTCATTCTTCGTCTTGATATGACTGCTTTTTCTTTATCTAGTACTAGTGTCATCGAAGTAACCTCCAAACTGTTTATGTGTTCATTTTAGCCAGCCAGCCATAAAAAAGTCATAAAATTGACTTGAAGAAACTTACAAAAGTATGGCATTTTGTCATCTGGCGAAAATATTTCACTCGAGCAGATGTTGTTTGCCAGTGGTACTTCCATACCGACGAAAGTCGGTATCCAGAATACGGAGCTACAGCAGAGGCTGGCATTCTAGATTCCGTGTCAAGCACGGAATGGAAATTGTATTAATAAATACTCTATCGAGCGCGAATTTGACAATAACTAAAGTGCCTCTTAATATGGTGTCACGATAATCGCCAGATGGAGGTTTATCTATGGCAGATGTGGTAAAGCGTGTCGAGTACTATTACACGATAACCGGCGACCGGCCCGGGGCGGGCGCCCGGATACTGAATGCCCTCAAGGCGGGGCGGGTCAATCTGCTCGCTTTTACCGGCTTCCCCACAGGTGACGGCCACGCTCAACTCGATTTCGTGCCTGCTAATACGCGCACTTTTCTAACCGCAGCGCGCAAGGCGAGAATCAAGCTGGAGGGACCGAAGACTGCCTTTCTGATTCAGGGGCAGGACCGGACGGGCGCTATTGCCGAGGCTATCGATAAGCTGGCCCAGGCACGCATCAATATCACGGCTATCGATGCGGTCACCGGCGGCAGGCGGCGCTATGGCGCCATCCTCTGGGTCAAACCCCGCAACGTCAACCAGGCGGCGAAGGCGCTGGGGGCTGTTTAGAGTAACTGTAATGGTACAGCGGTAAGTATTAAGTGGTAAAGCGCCGAATCGATAGCCTGCTTGTAGAAAGAGGACTGGCCGAGAGCCGGGCGAAGGCTCAGGCTCTGATTATGGCTGGCGAGGTCAGCGTCGACGGGAAACCCGTTACCAAGCCGGGAACACTGGTCGCCGAGGGGGCGAATATCACCATCGCCGAGCCGCCTCCCTTTGTCAGCCGGGGTGGGCTCAAGCTCGATTATGCCCTCGACCAGTTCCAAATCGATGTCTCGGGCAAAGTCGCCGCAGACATCGGGGCTTCAACCGGCGGCTTCACCGATTGCCTGCTCAAACGGGACGCCAGCCGGGTCTACGCCATCGATGTCGGCTACGGTCAGTTGGACTACCGCTTGAGGCGGGACCCGCGGGTAGTGGTGATGGAGAGAGTCAACGCCCGTTACCCTATCACTCTGCCCGAAAAAGTGGATTTGGCCACTATCGATGTCTCTTTTATCTCGGTGGAGAAAATCATTCCATCGGTAGCCCAGACGATAAAAGAAGGCGGCTATCTGGTAGTGTTGATAAAACCGCAGTTCGAAGCCCGGCGTGAGGAAGTCGGCAAGGGGGGCGTCATCAAACAACCTGAAATCCACGCCCTCGTGCTAGGTAGATTCATCGCCTGGGCGACGGGACATGGCTTCAGGCTGAAGGGGCTGGTTACCTCGCCAATCCTGGGCGCTTCCGGAAACAGGGAGTTTTTCGTGCTGCTGAAATTGGCAGAATGACAGTTATAGTCTACTACTCGCGCTTGAACACCCAGTTTCTCAAAATCAGGGGGGGTATTATCGTGGTCAAGAGACTCATCAGGATAAGCGCCGCGTAGGTGCTCTGGTCGATAAGATTCTGTCCGAGTCCGATAAGCGCCACAATCATCGCCACTTCCCCCCGCGGCACCATCCCGATGCCGACAATCAGAGAGTCTCTGAAGCCTATGCGCTGAATCAGCGCTGGCAGCCCGCAGCCGATGAGCTTAGTCAGTATGGCAACAGCCGACAAAGCCAGCACGAACCACAGAACGTTCCAGGTGACGAAATGGAGGTCCATAATTACACCCAGAGAAACAAAGAAGATGGAAGCGAAGATAATCTGAAGATGTTCGGCCCCTTCTCTAAATATCTGACCGCGTGTCAATTTAACGCCACCGAAAGAAGCGCCGGCCATAAATGAGCCGACTATAGCCGATAGCCCGACAGCTTCGGCTGCCAGTGCGTACAAAAAGGCTATCATAATTGCGAAAATGAAGATAGTCTCATGGTATTTCCAGGCTATCTGTGTCCTATCTAGCCGTATTATGAGACCACGCAGCACTGTCTGCCCGATAAGAATCCCGATAACGATAAATCCTATCGCCTTTCCTGCTGTGCCCAGAAGGGACATAATCGATAATTCTCCGCCGACAAGTCCCTCGGAGACAGACAGGGCTAGGAGGGCCAGAACATCATCTATTACCGCGGCACCTATAATTGCCTTGGCAGCGTCAATTTGCAGTTTGCCCATTTCCTTAAGCACATTAGCGGTAATGGCAATGCTGGTGGCAGTAAGCGCGGTTCCGACAAAGACAGAAGCGTTAAATTCATAACCGAACAGACTGGCCAGGAAGAAACCTCCAAGCGCAGGGACGATGATGCCGAACATGGCAATGACGAAGTAAGGCAGCTTGGCGATATCCTTGATATTGAACTCAAGCCCGATGGTAAAGAGAAGCACTACAGCACCCAGATGAGCCAGCGTTTCCACGAAATCAGTATACGTCACCATGCCGAGCAAGCTCGGGCCGACGATGATACCGGCCAGGATGATACCGACGACTGCCGACTGGTTTATCCGGTAGGCAATCAGATAGCCTGCCAATGCCACGAACATCAGCAGGCTCATTTGAAATTCCGTGCTCGATAGAATAGTTGTCGCTAGCTGAGAAGTCACTGTAATTTTTTAGTCCAGGCAATAAGGGCTTCAAGCAGCCCCTTGATGAACTCCTTCGTTTTCTCATCGGTCAGCCTGCCCTGCGCATCAATCTTCTGGTCGGCGAGTGTGACAAACACTTCCGGCCGGTTCAAGGGGTACATATTAAGGAAAACCAAAGCCTGCCGAAGATGGTACTGCGCCCTGGCGCCTCCCAGCATACTCGGTGAAGCGCTCATAATGGCGGCCGGTTTACCATCGAAGGCATTGTCCCCATAAGGGCGGGAAGCCCAATCGATAGCATTCTTGAGGACGCCGGGTATGGAAAAATTATGCTCCGGAGTGACGAACAAGATGGCGTCCGCCTGTCTTATTTTAGCTTTGAATTCCTTCGGCCTGTCCGGCATCGATAGTTCCAGGTCCTGATTAAAGGGTGGTATGCCTTCCAGGTCGAAGATTTCCAGGCTGGCGTCTGGCGGCACTAATTCTACCGCCGCCCGCAGTATTGCCTTGTTATAGGAACCTTTGCGCAGGCTGCCGGCGAAACCGAGGATTTTGATTTCTTTGTCCATAATTTCCCTCCTTCCCGGAAAACCATGAAGAAGATAGAATCTGGTAAAAACCGAACAAAGCTATTCTACCAAGATGAGGGCTAAAGGACAACAGCGATGGGGTCGATAAAGTCCGGAAACGTGGACCTTGGCAGACTACTTTGTTACACCATAACCACCTGCGGTATCGGCTGCCATCAGATGTTCTACAGAGAGGTTGCGGTACAGGTGGCTGATATCGTAGCAGTAAATGAGGCGACCCTGGTTTCTCAAGTCTTCGATTATCTGAAGCCGCCGCCTTTTCTCTTCTTCAAACATCATATCGTTCAAGGTAATGAATATGGCTCCGGCAATTTTCTTATTGTGCTTGCTCGCCTTATCGATGCTCTGCAGCAGATGACTGCCTGTCTGGCAGACCGTATCGATGAGGACATAGCTGCTGCCGGGCGGCTCGGGCGGTTGGAATTCAAAGGTCTGATTGTCGAGGGCAACGACATTCTTGTGCAGTTCCCAGGCCAGGAAAGAACTCAATTGTAAAGCCGCCGCGCTCAGCGAGCAGACCGTATCGAACTGCCATTCCAGAAGCTGGGTCACCCGGGCAAGCCACCTGGCCATATTGGCAACGACGGTAGGTTGATAGACCAACCCGAAGGCATTCCAGATGATTTCGCGGCGCAGTCTGGTATCATAAACGACGACAGAACCGGAATGTTTCAGTTCGCCGTATTTTTCCTCGGAACGGCGGGTGGTAAAGCAGCGGACGCCGGCATCCCTGAAGTTCGCCCAACTGGCACAGAATCCGCTCCACTCGATAACCGTGTCACGGAAATGCAGGATGTCCCTGGTCAGCGCCGGGTCTTCCTTCCCAGCCAGGCTACTCCGCAACTTTCGAATGCAGACTCTCAGGTCTTGTTCGAGAAGAGGCAGCAACCTCATCGTATCGGTACTTAGCATCGTATTGAACAAATCCGAACGGCGCAATACTTCCAGTGAAGCGCTGATTTCTGCCAGCATCCCCGACCAGTATTGATAAGGATGCTGCAGCGGCCCAAGCGCCAGACTGGCGCTATTCAACTCTATGGCGAGGTTGGCTAGCGATTTGTCCACTCTGCTACGGTCGAAGTTGTCCGGCAGCTGACTGATGTACCTGTTCAGTAAGACATAGGCGAATTCCCGCCCGGTCTTGTCCCGGCTGGCAATGCGCTCCTGGTAACGGGCAAACTCTGCTTCATCGATTAAGTACTTGCCCCGCGGGTTCGTGCGCGGCAGCGCCGTCAATTCTCCCGACCTGATTAGATTGAGAACATTGGATTTGCTGTAGGCAAGCGTCCTGGCAACCTCACTTACAGTCAGCGCCATAGTTCCCTCCTATTGAAGAACTCAGATGCCACCCATCAATTATACACAAAATAACGCCATAACGCCAGATTTTCTAGCAGATTATTGTCACTGACTACTGACTTTGCGTATCCAAAAGCATAATTTTGCGTATTTTGCGTAAGACTGGTATTGTATTGAGCCTGTAAGTCAGTCATAATACAGAAGAAGTATATGAGGAAAGTGTAGGAGATAAGCATGAAAATCACACTGAGTGTCATCAAGGCCGATATCGGCGGCTATGTCGGGCATTCTGAGTCCCATCCTGACCTGCTGGCTCAGGCTGATGTCTGCCTGACCAAGGCGAAGAGGGACGGACTGCTGGCCGATTACCACGTCACCAAATGCGGCGACGACCTGCAGTTGGTGATGACTCACGAGGAAGGTGAAGACAGCGAGCAAGTACATCAACTAGCCTGGGATACTTTCTGCGAGTGCACCGAGATGGCCAAGAAATTGAAGCTCTATGGCGCCGGGCAGGACTTGCTCTCGGATGCCTTCTCGGGGAATGTCAGGGGAATGGGGCCGGGAGTGGCCGAGATGGAATTTGAAGAGAGAACCTCCGAGCCGGTAATTCTTTTTATGGCCGACAAGACCTCATCCGGAGCCTGGAATATGCCACTATACAAGATGTTCGCCGACCCATTTAATACCATCGGGCTGGTTATTGCCGAAAGTATGCACCAGGGGTTTGCCTTCGAAGTTCACGATATTAAAGCAGGCAAGAAAATAATCTTCAACACCCCTGAAGAAATCTATGACCTCCTGGTATTCATCGGAGCGCCTTCACACTATATGATAAAATCGATTTACCACAGAGGCAGCGGCAATATAGCTGCCGCCTCTTCCACACAGAAGCTGGCCTTGATTCACGGCCGCTATGTCGGCAAAGATGACCCGGTGTGCATCGTCCGCTGTCAGGGTGAGTTCCCGGCAGTCGGCGAGGTGCTGGAACCATTCAGCTTCCCGTTACTGGTACAGGGTTGGATGCGCGGCTCGCATCATGGCCCCTTGATGCCTGTTGCGCTGAAGGATAGCACGCCGTCTCGCTTCGACGGTCCTCCGAGAGTAATTGCGCTCGGCTTTCAACTTGCAAACGGCGCGCTGGTCGGGCCACGTGATATGTTCGAGGATGTCTCGTTCGATAATGCTCGCCAGCAGGCAAAGAATGCCTCTGATTACCTGCGTGCTCACGGTCCGTTCGAGCCGCATCGTCTGCCTCTGGATGAAATGGAATACACCACCATGCCGCAGGTGATGAAAAAGCTGGCTAACCGGTTTACCTCTCTGGACTAGATAACTCACAGAATTTGGCTTAGAATATTTTACAGGGAGCGTAATTATCCGCTCCCTGTAAAATATTCTCCTGGCATATTCCATTGAACGATAAACTTCTCCTGGCTACCAGCAATCAAGGCAAAGTCAGCGAATACCGGACTCTCCTCAAGGAGATACCGCTCCGGCTGGTCACGCCGGCTGAGCTTGGCATCACGACCGTGGTCGAAGAGGTCGGGCAAAGCCTTGAAGAAAATGCCCGGCTAAAGGCAGTTGCCCTGGCTGCGGAGAGCGGGTTGGTTGCTCTGGCCGATGATTCCGGTTTGGAGGTCGATGCCCTGGGCGGGGAGCCGGGCCCGCTTTCGGCACGCTACGCCGGCGAAGGCGCCTCGGACAGGGACAGGGTGAACTACCTGCTGTCTCGGCTGAAGGATGTGCCCTGGGAAAAGCGCACCGCCTGTTTCCGCTGCGTCATTGCCCTGGCTACGCCCGCCGGAGATGTGAAGACCTGCTCGGGGGAATGCCGGGGATTCATCGCTTTCGAGCCTAAAGGGGAGCATGGCTTCGGCTACGACCCCATCTTTTACCTGCCCGCCTTCAAAAAGACGATGGCCGAGCTGCCGCCTGAAATCAAAAACCGGATTAGCCACCGCGGGCGCGCCGCCCGCAAGGTCTACCGGCTGCTGACCAGGAAGCCCTTTAATCTGCTGAAGGGGTAGGTCTGTCCTGTCGCGAGCATAATCCGAAGGAGACTCCCGCCGTTTGTCTTTTCGGTGGCACAGAGCCTGCCCCGTACTTAATACGGGGCGTCCCCGCCTGTGCGTTATGTGCTAGAAGTGATGGATACCTCCCCGCCACACGGATTGCTTCGCCTCCCGATAGAATCGGGATGGTCTCGCAATGACGAGGGAAGCGTAGGGTAGGCTGAGCCGCGCGAAGCCCACCTCTATCTATTTGATGCTCCTTAAAGAGTGACAACTCTCCGCTATTCTGATATATTATTAAAGCAATGGGACAAACACTCGCCGAAAAGATTCTCACCGCTAAATCAGGGACCAACGCCCGCGCCGGTGACATCGTCATTGCCAAGGTGGATGTCGTTTTCGCCACCGATAGCACCGGACCTTTGACAATACGGCAGTTCAAGGAATCTAGTTTCGAGGCTGTTCACAATCCCGATAAGACCATCTTGTTCATCGACCACTCCGCCCCCAGCCCGGCCAAAGAGCTTTCTAACGACCATATCCTGATGAGGAAGTTTGCCGAGGAACAGGATAGCGTCTTGAGTGATATCGGTGAGGGTATTTGCCATCAGCTTATCGCCGAAGACTGGGCCGGCCCCGGAGATGTGATTCTGGGCGCTGACTCCCACACCGTGACCGGAGGCGCGTTAGGCGCCTTTGCCACCGGGATGGGCTCGACCGATATCGCTGTCGCTATGGCGCTGGGCAAGACCTGGCTCCGCGTTCCGGGAACAATCAGGGTGATAGTTAACGGCCGCCTGCCCAAGGGCGTCTACGCCAAAGACATCATCCTTCATCTCATCGGTCGCATCGGGGCCGATGGCGCCACTTACCAGTCGCTCGAGTTCGGCGGCGAAACAATAGATAAGTTGCCGATGTCAGGGCGTCTGACCATCGCCAATATGGCCGTTGAAGCCGGGGCGAAGGTCGGGCTTTTCCCCTCGGACAACGTCACCCAGGAGTATTTACGCAGCCGGGGCAGAAGCGAGCGCTACATTCCTCTTCAACCCGACCGGGATGCCGTTTATGACAGCGCTATCGAGATAAACGCAGCCGAGCTTGAGCCTACCGTCGCCAAACCGCACACTGTCGATAATACCGCCCTGGCAAAAGAGCTTAAGGGAGTGCGCATCGACCAGGTCTTCATCGGCACTTGCACCAACGCCCGCCTGGATGATATCGCTATCGCCGCCGGTATTTTGAAGGGTAAGAAGCGAAACTCTCATACAAGGCTCGTCGTAGGCCCGGCCTCCCAGGAAGTAATGCTGGCCGCCATCAAAGAAGGCTATATCGCCACCCTGATTGAAGCAGGGGCGACCATCGTCCCGCCCGGCTGCACCGGCTGTCTCGGGGTGCATATGGGGGTCCTGGGCAATGGGGAGGCATGCCTCTCCACAGCCAACCGTAATTTCAAGGGGCGGATGGGCAACCCCGATTCATTCATTTACCTTGCCAGCCCCGCTACCGCCGCCGCCACCGCTATACGCGGCGAAATTACCGACCCGCGGGAGTTTCTATGATGCTAAAAGGCAAAGCGTTTAAGTTCGGAGACGGCATCTCCACAGACCATATTATTCCGGGCAAGTATTTATCTCTGCGCAGCAACCTGCCGGAACTGGCCAAGCACGTTCTCGAAGACGCCGACCCCACCTTCGCCAAGAGGGTTCAGAAGGGGGATTTTGTCGTCGGCGGCAAAAACTTCGGGCTTGGTTCTAGCCGTGAGCACGCCCCTATCGTTATCAAGATGGCCGGCGTCAGCGCCATTTTGGCCAAATCGGTCGCCCGCATCTTCTTCCGCAATGCCATCAATGTCGGACTGCCCGTGCTTATCTGCAACACGGATAACATTAAGGAAGGCGACGAGTTGGAGGTAGACCTGGAGGCAGGCAAAGTTAAGAATTTGACCAACGGCACCGAGGTCACTTTCAGCAAAATGCCCGATATAATGCTCGGTATTCTGAACGAGGGCGGGCTTATCCCTTACATCGAGAAGTATAAAGACTTCGTCGTCAATCCCGGGAAGAACGCGTGAAGAGCCAGCCCTTTGAATTTATCAACAGCCTGGTGGAGATTCTCCGGGCTGAACGCTACGAGCGCTTCCTGCCCGTAGCCGAAATCGAGCATTCCCGCCGTTTCCAGGAGATGTGCCGCACCTGTCCCCGCTACGGTAAGAACCTTTCTTGCCCGCCTAACACCCCTGATTTCATCGAATACGTCGGAGAGTCCAGCCTGGCCCGCATTATCTGTTTCCAGATATACCTGGCTAACCCGCAGACAACAACGGTCGAGCAGCAATTGGCAGATGTCCGGCAGGCCGGCAAACTCCTCGCCGAAGAGCTGGGACTTTATTTGAAACAAGGTCACCGGGTAGCCGGAACCGGCGGCTGCCGCTCCTGTGAGACATGCGCCGGCGAAGTTGGTGAGACCTTCTGCCGCAGGCCGGCTGAGAGAATCTTCAGCCTTGAGGCGATGGGCGTGGATGTGGGTGCCTTACTCAAGCGGAGCTTCGACATCGAACTGGAGTGGAACCGGGGAGGGCAGAGAGCCAGCTACCTGTGCACGGCCGGCGCCATTTTCTATGATGCGAACCTGACCTCCACGTAAGCAAGCCCCTGGGGCGGGGGAATGTTGGTGGGTTTTGCTACGCTCCACCCATCCAACTTGAACTAACCAAGGAAATCCCTCTCTTTCTCCCTTTCATAAAGGGAGATGCCTGCCAGTTTGCTCCCCTTCTTTAAGGTATCCCCCTTTGAAAAAGGGGGATTAAGGGGGATTTTCGATTCTGAAATTCCATACTCTCCCTTCGGCAAGCTCTTTACGAAAGGGAGAAACAACGTCTGACATATCTTTTTCATCAACCCGCTATTGACTCCCTAAGAACCTGGCTCTAATATTGGACATCATCAGTTCGGCTTCTTGCTCATTCATTTTCAGGATTACGGCTTCCGCCAGCTTGCCCAACAGCGGAACGGGAATCTTATACTCTATGGTCAGAGTCAGCCGGGTTTCACGCGCTTCTATCGAACGAAACGTTAGCGTAATGGCGCTCTTTACGCCGCCACCGGTCTCGATAACTATCCACTGATTCGGGACAAATTCAGTATGTTCTCCGGTGCCGGAAAAACGCATCCCGGCCATCTTATACTGGTACTTGGCGCTATAGCCGCCGTTAGGCAGAGTCTTAATGTCCTCCACCTCCATCACGTTAGGCCAGAATTCGGGCCAGTTACCCGGTTCTTTGATGTAGGCGAAGACTTGTTCTAAGGGTGCGCTAACCGTAATGTCCTTGTCGATTCTGGCCAAGTGTTGCCTCTCCTATCGCCCGAACGCTGAAACCATTATAACCAGCGATTTGACAGTTGACAACACATTTGCTAAGCTTTCCTGTAAGATTAGGACAAGTGGCAGGAAAGATTACAAAGTTATAAAATGCGCTATGAGCCAAAAGGCTCAATTAATTGAGCCTTTTGGCTCATAGGAGTGATACTTTTGGTAGTGTCCCCCCAACCTGATATGCGCCTAGAATAAGGGGGGAGTAATGCTAGCAGTTAGTCCGAGATTGGGAAGAGCTTGCGGCATATGAGTACTTTGCAAAACCAATGGCCTGCTGGTGACAGGAGGCAAGCAGAGATTCGCCCGGCCGTTGTTCTGGCCGTCACACTCAGCGTCACGCTGCTCTCCTTCGCCGACTTGATGGAAGTCATCCCTTTCTTCGCTCCTGTCGTAGCTTTGCCTGCTTTTCCCTTCTTCCACGAAATTCACGACATACTGGCTGTGGCGGTAGCGATTTATGCAGCTTACAGGTACCGTATCGGGCTGGGCGTTACCGCAGCCTTGATTTTTCTTCTACTCCACATACCTTACGCGTTATTCGCTTCTCCCAGGCAGCCCGAATTAATGCGTATTGTTTCGACCAGTTCTATCTCTTTTCTTAGTATCTGGCTAATCGCCCAATTGCGCAGCGCGAGAGAGCAGTACCGGACACTGGAGGAAAGCTCGACCGTGGGCGTTTACATCGTCCAGGATGGCAAGATTTGCTTTGTTAATCCTCAATTTCAGAAGTTTGTCGGCTACGGCAGGGATGAACTATTAGGAACGTTGTCTTTGGAGCTTGTTCATCCTGAGGACAGAGCGATGGTTCGAGAGAACGCTGTGGACATGCTCAAGGGGAACCGCTCATCCCCCTACGAATTTCGGGCTATTCGCAAGGGTGGTGAACACATATGGGTTATGGAGACGGTTACCCCGGTTCTGTATAATGGGCGGCGGGCGACACTGGGTAACTTTATGGATGTCACCGAGCATAAGCGAATGGAAGAAGCGCTGCATCAGTCGGAAGAAAGGTTCCGCCGCTTGTCCGAAGCCTCCTTCGAGGGTATCGTAATCAGCCAGCAAGGCAAGATTCTCGATATAAATCAAACTCTGGCTACGATGCTGGGGTATGACCCGCCCGAAATAATCGGCAGAGACGTCCTTGATTTTGTTGCCGAAGAGTCCAGGGATTTGGTAAAGCAAAACGTCGCCGCAGGGTATGAGCAACCTTACGTGTCACTCCGAAAAGATGGCTCCACTTTCCTATCGGAAGCCAACGGTAAAATGGCGCTGCATAACGGCCGCTCCATAAGAATTACCGCTGTCAGAGACATTACCGAGCGTAAACGGGCCGAGGAGAGACTGCGGGAAAGCGAAACACGCTTTAGAACGACAGTGATGACTTCACCTATCGGTATCGCTACGTCAGATGCGGACAGGCGTTTCGTCACCGCCAACGATGCATTCTGCAGGATACTCGGCTACACAGAAAGCGAACTGCAGAAATTGACATTTAAGGACATTACACATCCTGAAGATGTCGGGGAAAGTATTGCCAACATGGCGGAGCTCGATGCCGGGATAATATCATCATTCAGCCTGGAAAAACGCTACATCAGAAAAGACGGGCAGGTGATAATCGGTAGGGCAGTAGTTAGCGCTGTACGTGACCAGGAAGGCAAAATCCAAATTTACATCGCCGAACTTGAGGATGTCACCGAGCGCAGAGAAGCAGAAGATAAACTGCGCGAATCTATGAAAAAATACAGCAGTATTTTTGATGGGTCGCGGGATGGCATCTGCCTAATCGATAGTGAAACAGGTTACATCACCGATTGCAATCCAGAATTCGAGCGGCAGATTGGGAGAAACCTGGAGCAACTAAAAACTATGAAGTTCTGGGAGTTGAGGCCACCCAATCAGGTAGAAATATCCAGGAAACTGTTTTTTGAAATAAGGGAGCGGGGAGAAGGCGGCTCTACCGAACTGGCCATTGAGAAACCAAACGGCGAGGTTATTCCTATCGATTCTTTATCCAGAATGATAACATTCGGCGATAGACGGTACCTGCAGATTATGACCCGCGATATCACTGAGCGCAAGAAGATGGAGGAGGCTCTCGAACACAGGCTGGACTTTGAAAGAACTGCTTCAAATGTTTCTTCCCGGTTTGTCAATGCTACCGATATGGATTCTGCAATCAACGCGTCGCTTGCCGACATAGCCAGATTGAGCAAGGCAAGCCGTGCTTATCTCTTCCTTTTCAATCGAGACAGAACCACCCTGGACAACACACATGAATGGTGTGCCGATGGAGTTAGTCCGCAAATAGATAATCTCAAGAACGTTCCTGCTGATATGTTTCCGTGGTGGATGACAAAGCTTAGGAAGGGAGAAATCATAAGAATCGAGGACGTCTCGAAAATGCCTGAAGAAGCCAGGCATGAGCAAGAGATATTGGAGAGCCAGGATATCAAATCACTTCTCGTCTTGCCGGTATATGTCGGCGGTAGCTTAGCTGGCTTCCTGGGCTTTGATAACGTATTCGATACGGCGAAATGGAGCGATGATGATGTGGCGATTCTGCGTATGTTTGCAGAGACAATTGGCAAAGCCCTGGAACGCAAGCAGGCCGAAGAGGCGCTACGGCAGAGCGAAGAAAGTATCGGGCAATTATCCGAGGCCACCTGTGAGGGAGTAGCTATCCATGACAAGGGCATAATTCTGCTGGCAAACTCAGCCTTTACCAAGATGTTCGGATACGAGGTGTCGGAAGTGGTGGGGAAAAATGCAATGGATTTTACGGCGCCAGAATCTCGCGCCCTGGTGACAGCAAACATCCTGGCCGGATATGAAAAACCTTATGAGGCGCTACTTCTGAGAAAAGACAGCTCGACATTTATCGCCGAGGTGCGTGGCGCGCCAATCCGATATAGGAATCGCGTGCTCAGAGCGACGACAATCCGAGACATCACTGAGCATAAGAAAGAGGAGGCTGAGTTAGAGCGGGCGGCCGAAGAGTGGCGGAGCACTTTTGACTCAATTTCAGACTGCGTTTCAGTCCACGATAGTAATTTCAGGATTGTCAAAGCGAACAAAGCTTTTGCCAAAACGGTCAAGCTGAAACCCGAAGAGATTATCGGCAGATACTGCTTTCAAGTAATACACGGGGAGGATGGACATAACGATTACTGCGCCCACTCGGAAGTCTTGAAAACAGGCAAACCAGCCCGAAAAGAATTCTTTAACTCTCATCTGGGCATATACATGGAAGCCTTTTGCTCACCGGTATTTAATGACAGGGGTGAGATAACCAGCACCATCCACGTCACCCGTGACATCACCGAACGCAAGAAGGCTGAAGATATGCTACGCCAGCTAAATGAGGAGCTTCAGCTGTTTGCTTATACGGCTGCCCATGACCTCAAGGCGCCGCTGGTCACCATCCGGGGGTTTGCCGGGATGCTCCAGTCCGACCTTATGAACAACAGGCCGGAAAGGATGCTGGAGGATGTCAGGCTTATTGAGACGGGCGTTGATAAGATGCAACATCTCTTAAAGGGAATTCTGGACTATGGGCGTATCAGTCGGAGCGTTCAGCCATCCGAGAGCGTTCTGTTCAAGGAGATTGTCGAGGAGTCGCTCCAGCAAGTCGCCTGGCAAATAGGCTCGAGCCGAGCCAGCGTTTCAGTGGCGGATGACTTCCCAAGCGTCTACGTGGACCGGGTGGCCATGGTTCACGCGGTTAGTAATCTGGTACAGAACAGTATGGAGTATAACGATAAGAGCCGGCCGCTTACTATAGAGATAGGCCACCTTCTTTCGGATGGCGAGGTTGTCTACTTTGTACGCGATAACGGCATCGGCATCAGTCCCGACCAGATAGAGAAGGTCTTTGTGCCCTTCTATCGCGGCGCCAAGGAAAGTCAGGGAACGGGCCTGGGGTTAGCAATCGTAAGAAGGATTATCGAAGGGCATGGCGGGAGGGTATGGATAAAAAGCAAGGCAGGCGAAGGCACCGCCGTTTGCTTCACGCTCGGCAATGATAAGAAGAGCGGAAAGGAGTAGGGATGCCCTAACCTCTCCTCTTAATCCCCTCTCCGTGTACGGAGAGGGGAAACTGGGGTGAGGTCGCGGGTAATATTAGAGGTCGCCGACTCGCCCAACTTAGTAACTAGCGATATGTGAGCGGAAAGGAGTAGAAATGGGAAAACCCAAAGTACTCGTTGCGGATGGTTCGATGTTCATGCGAACTATGCTCAAGAGCCAGCTTGAGGCGCTCAATCTCGATGTTGTGGCGACCGCCAAGAACAAAGAGGAAACCGTATCTAAGTGCCAGGAGGCGGAGCCTGACATAGTCTTGATAGATGTTAGCATTGCAGAGACGGACGACTTCGGGGTAGTGCGGACAATAAAAGAGTGCGCAGGTTCATGTTGCATTATCGTGATGATTCCGGAGCAGACAAACTTACCGGAGGTGGTCGTCGAGACGGTCAAGGCGGGGGCGAGCGGCTACATTAAGAAGCCAATCTCACCGCAGGACCTTAAGGGACGCATTAGCGGGGTGTTAGGGAGGTAGGGATGATTGAACCGAAGGAAATAAACATTTTACTGGTAGAAGACACCGAGGAGCACGCTCTGCTGGTCAGGCGAGGACTGGAAGATGGCGTAATGAAACACAGGCTCTTTTTGGCCAGAGACGGACAGGAAGCGCTTGACTTCCTGTTTAACAGGGCTGAATATGCTAATCAGGAGGAATATCCCAGGCCTGATGTCATCCTGCTCGACCTGAGGCTGCCCCGGGTCAGTGGTATCGAGGTGCTGGAAAAATTAAGTGCCGAGGAAAGGCTGAAGGGCATTCCGGTGGTGGTTCTCACCGCTTCAGACCAGCGAGATGACATACTCAGAAGCATCGGGGCCGGAGCCCGAAGCTACGTTCTCAAGTCAGGA
>JACPPR010000021.1 GCA_016190895.1 Chloroflexota bacterium
CCGTAACGCCATCGCCTATCCACCCGGTCGGCGGCGGTGGAACCGTCTGGCGCAAGAAACGGTTGATACGGCTATTACCGACAAGGTTGAAAGTACGCTCGGCTAGCCCGATGTCCTCAGTGAACCTGATGCCGCGTTTTGCGTCAACGTCTTCCTGGGTTACCTCGATAGTATCTTCTCCCCAGGGATGCTGGAACAGGTAGACGCCCGCCGCCGGAACTTGGGCAAATATGCGGATGCGTCCGAAGACCACTTCGGTGCCCGGGACATCGACATTCGCCTCAGTAGCGAAGACGGTAACTAGTTTGCCACCTGGCCCGGTGCCGTCCATGTCGGCAAAGCCGGACTCAGCCAGGAAGTAGAAGCCCTCTTCGCCCATATTCAGGAATACCTGGTACGGATTGTTCGGGTCGGGCGGGTCGATAGCCTGGCCCGGTTCGCCTGGGAGCAACGCCACGCGTGTCCCCTGGTCATCCTGGTAATACCCGGGGAAACTGGTGTTCGGGTCGCCGTTAAAGATGAAAGCAGGGTCGATTGGCCCCGCCTGGATTTTGTTCGTTACTTTCACCGTTGCTACGTTGGATGCCGTGGAACCGCCCAGGGCATTAACGGCGATTACTCTATAAGAGTAGGTGTTATTGGCCGACACCGTGCTGTCGGTAAGCGTCCTGGCATTTGCCGCCGCGTTGAAAGTGGCGCTCGGCGCCGTGGCAAAGCCATCCAGGCTGCGTTCGATGCGGAAACCAGTCTCGTCATTAGACCGGTCCGTCCAGATAAGGTCGACCCGGGTGGCGCTCATTATGGTGGCCGATAAATTCGACGGCGCACTGGGCACGTCCACTTTCACAGCAGCCACATTGGACGGTGTGGAATCATCAGCGCCGTTGACCGCGACCACTCTGTAGTAATATGTATTTGGTTGAGATACGGTAGTATCGCTCAGGCTAACGGCGTTAGCCGAAGCAGTGAGGTTGGCGCTCGGCGCGGTGAGAAAGTTGTCCAGACTGCGCTCGATACGGAAACTCGTCTCGTTGTCAGAGTTATCCGTCCAGGCCAGGTTCACCTGGCTGGCGCTGGCGGCGGTTGCCGTCAGGCCGGACGGTGCTGTTTGTACAGCTGCCGCGACCGGTAGCGACATAGGAATAGTAAGACCAAGAACCGAGATGACGCTCAAGACAGATACCAGAAACCGTTTCATAACCCCTCCCCCCAGGCGTACCTTATATTTCCATACTTTGCCTTGAGCGAAGCCCGCTTACGTGCTACACTAAAAACAGGTATGGGCGCACGCCTGTACTAAAGAGACTGTGAGTTCGCTGACCGGCTGCCACAGTCTCTCATTTATGTTACCTTTTCCCATTCTAGTCCCGCTCATTTCCCCCTACAATACGTAAGCATACCTATCGGGTTTCGTCTTTTGTATCAAAATACACCTATCTTGCTCATTACGTAGACATACTTATCTGAAATCTTCTACTTAAGTAGAGTTGCCTACCCGGACTACCATACGTATCTCTATTTTCATTACCCGAAGTATCTCTTTTCATTATCGCTTGGCTTAGCCAACCGGGGATTATCGCCTGGTGGGGCGGCGATATAGCGGAGCTGGCGCTAATACTCATCAGCCGTAAGAGAGCTTCAGCCAAGGGCAGCCTGAGGAATAGCCTGCAAAAATCGAGGCCGGGTAGACATTTTTCTACCCGGCCTCGATAAACGGAAAGATTAATGGAGTGGTTCTCTATCCAATTCCAGATATCCCAATAATCTGACTCCGACCATAAACGTTTGATTTCATATGTTCTCACGGACATACCCATCTTGCACCTCCCAACGCGGCGTGTTATACTGTCTATTATAATATCTTTTAGATACTTACTTTTAGAAAGGTAAAGAGATGACACCAATATATGCCCACTACTGTCCGGTAGCGCACGCATTAGAATTGGTTGGCGACCGGTGGTCTTTGCTTATCGTCAGGGACCTGCTGCAAAAACCCCAAAGGTTTACCGACCTGTTGCATAATTCGAGCAATATTACTCCTAAGTGGCTCACACTCAGGCTTCGAAAGCTGGAACAAGCCAAGATAGTTGAGAGAGAAAAACAGAGCGACCGACGTGAAGTCTGGTACAAATTGACGCCTTCAGGACAAGACCTCCGTCCGGTAGTGGAGTCATTGTGGGACTGGGGTTTGCGATACGCCATGTGGCCGCCGCGCCCGGGAGAAGTAGTCCGTCCTGACTGGGCAATGCATACTCTAACAAAATCATTAAACAAGCGCGGACGGAAACTATCAAAACCATCTGACTGGTTGCTCAATTTTACTCCGGGTGGCCCCTATACCTTATCTTTTGACGGTGAACGCTGGTCTGCTAAGGAGGGTAATGTGGAAAACCCCGATGTGGTAGTAACAACCGCGCCTGAAGCATGGGCGACATTCCTTGCCTTGAAACGAGAGGAGCGTAGACAGTACGCACACACGATGCAGATAGCTGGCTCACCTGACAGCGTAAAGGAGTTCCTACACATACTCGGAGCCGGGGGCGAAACGGCTTAGGCAAGTTCACTGTATTTAACTCGCATGAACCAAGTAGTGAGTAAATTGGAGGAGCAAGTATGAAAGGCGAAATCGAATTCTTCATCGAAGACCGCCAGGAGGACCACGTGACATCCCGGATGCCTGTGACACCTGGAATGCTAAACCCGTTTAGCGTCGTGCATGCCGGAGCAATGGTTTGGCTTGCCGACGTTACGGCTACTGTACTGGCGCGAGGAGCCTTCGAGCCCGGCCCAAATGGCAAAGGCTTTCCTTTGGCCATCGACCTTCACGCGGCATTGCTTCGCAACACGAAAAGCGGCAATCTCCTGGCTGAGGCTAGTTTTGTCCGTCGTGGGCGGAGAGTCAGCGTGGTGCGGACTCGCGTAACCAGCGAAGATGGGAAACCGCTAATTGAGATGACGACCACGCATATCCCTGCTGAGCAGTAATCATTTTCGTTCTCTACTGAGGTGATATCCGCGGGTTAGCGAGTATAACGAAAGCCAGCAAGGCTATGCCCATGCGGGCCGAAGGAGTCAATATGCCTGGACAACCCGGGGTGATGGTCGGGAATAGGTCATCCTCTCGGCGGGACTGGACTCAGGGCAGCCTCGTCCGTAATCTCTGGAATCTCTCCTGGCCGGCTATGGTGACCCAGGTTCTGTACGTTTTTGGACTTGTCGTTGACCTGGTGTTTATCGCCAAATTAGGACCGGCGCCAACCGCCGGAGCCGGCATCGGAGGGATGGTAGTAATCATCGTGGTGGCTGGGCTCAGCGGGCTCGGAACGGGGGTACGAGCGATAATCGCCCGACGCCACGGGGCTGGCGACGCAGCCGGAGCTGCGCATGCGGCCGAGCAGGCCATCCTGGTGAGCATAGGGTACGGAGTTATCATCGGAGCGGCTCTTTTCTTTCTGGCCGGCCCGGTAATGAGTCTGTTCGGCGTCGCGGCTGCAGTGGCACACGAAGGAGCTGCCTATCTGCAAATATGGGGCATCGCCGCAATTCCCTTGTCAATCTACACCATGAACTTCAGTATCATGCAGGCCTCAGGGGATACCGCGAGCCCGATGAAGATCATGATCCTGGTACGGGCATTACACCTGGTTATTGACCCATTCCTGATTTTCGGCCTTTGGATATTTCCTCGATTAGAAGTTAAGGGTGCTGCACTTACAAGCGTCATCACCCTCAGCTTGGCTCTTGTATTGACCTCTGTGATTGTCGCGAAAAAACAGTACGTACGGTCGACACTAAGTCGTTTTCGCCCGAATCCGGGCATGCTCTGGCGTATCACGAAGGTTGGCTTCCCGGCTTCGATAATGGGTGTCCAGCGTTCGTTCAGCAACCTCGTCTTAACCTCTTTCATGGTCCCATTTGGCACGGCAGCAGTGGCGTCCCACCTGGTCATCCAAAGGGTCGATATGGTGCTGACCATGGTAACAACGGGACTCGGGATTGCCAGCGGAGTATTGGCAGCCCACTATCTGGGAGCACGACAGCTTGATAAAGCGGGAAAGAGCGGATGGCTGGCCGTTGGTATGGGCACGAGCATAATGCTTATCTGCTCGATGCCGCTGCTGTTGTGGCCAGAGATCGTAGTTCACATATTCACCAGCGATCCCAGCCTCGTTGCCATGGCCAGCGCATTCCTGAGGATAGCGGCAGTAGGCTATATGTGCCAGTCTTTTTCTGCGGTGCTCCAGGGCACCATCTCAGGGACCGGGGACACTCTAGCCACTATGGTGCTAACGCTCGCAATGACATGGGCAATACAGATACCGGCAGCCTATGCCATGAGTCGCACGGGGTATCTGTCGGTGTACGGGGTTCGTTGGGCCATGGTTGCTAGCCTGGTATTCGGTGGCATTATCTTCATCGTTTACTACTGGCGCGGCAAATGGAAAACAAGGAAAGTTTAGGGAGCTTGACCTTCCCCCCGAAAACAGGCTTTCCGCCTCTTGGACTAGGTGAGAGTGTCAGTCTTCTGCCACAGCAAGGGTCAGATAAGGGATTCTCTTTTCATTCAACAATAGGTTAACTCTTGTTGCACAAAAAGCGCACAGATTGTTCACTAAATGGAGCTGGAGGGATTCACTTCGGCTTCGCTCAGGATAAACGAACCCTCCGCCTTCCCGATGGCATCGGGACGCTCTCCAGGTAAGGAGTCTAAACGGTTGGTGGAGCTGAGGGGAGTCGAACCCCTGACCTCTTCAATGCCATTGAAGCGCTCTCCCAATTGAGCTACAGCCCCACAAACGCTCTATTATACTATTTTGCCGCCGCCTGCGCTACCCCGCTGGAAAATGTCAGGGCATCACCCTCCAGGTCGACGATGATTTTGTCGCCGTCCTTGAAGTCCCCCTGAAGTACTTTCGTCGACAGCGGGTTTTCGACGTAGTGAGTCACCGCCCGCTTGAGAGGCCTGGCTCCATAGACCGGGTCGAAGCCGGCCTTGGCCAGCCATGATTTGGCGGCATCCGTTATCTCCAGGGTCAGTTTGCGCTCGCTCAGACGCTCTTCCAGGTCTTTGACAAGCAAGTCGACTATTTTCCTGAGCTGCTCCTCGTTTAGCTCGTGGAAGACGATAATCTCGTCCAGCCGGTTGAGAAATTCGGGCCGGAAGGTCTTCTTCACTTCATTCAGCACCTTCTCCCGCATATCTTCATAGCCCCGCTCAGCCGCAGCGCCGCCTTTTGCCGTAACGAAGCCGAGGCCCCTTTGCTGTTTGATTAGCTCGACTCCGGCATTGCTGGTCATGATGATGACGGTATTTTTGAAATCCACCGTCCGCCCGTGGCCATCGGTCAGCCGCCCGTCATCGAGCAACTGGAGCAGGCTATTGAAAACCTCCGGGTGCGCCTTCTCGATTTCGTCGAGCAGGATAACCCGGTAGGGACGCCGTCTGACCGCTTCGGTCAGCTGTCCGCCTTCCTCATAGCCGACGTAGCCGGGCGGAGCGCCGATAAGACGGGAGACCGTATGCCTCTCCTGGTATTCGGACATATCCAGGCGCACCATAGCATTCTCATCATCGAAGAGGAACTGCGCCAGGGTGCGGGCCAGCTCGGTCTTGCCGACCCCGGTCGGGCCGAGGAACATAAAACTGCCGATAGGCCGCTTCGGGTCTTTCAACCCGGCCCGGCTCCTCCGGATAGCCTCGCAGACCGCCCTCACGGCCTCTTCCTGGTCGATGAGTCTTTCGTGGATGCGGTCCTCCATGTGCACCAATTTCTCTGATTCACCTTCGAGCATCTGGGTCACCGGAATACCCGTCCAGTTAGAGATAAGCCGGGCAATGACTTCTTCATCGACGATGCTGGCGATTTTCTCTTTTTCCAGCCAGTCGCTCTTAGCCTTATTATATTCCGCTTCTACCCGCAATTTTTCCGCCTTGAGCCTGGCAGCCTGCTCAAAGTCCTGTCGCTGTGAAGCGGCTTCCTCTTCATCAGTCAACTGCTTCAAGCGCTGCTCCAGGGATTTAACTTCGGGTGGGGCGCTCTCGGTATCGATGCGCAGCTTGCTGGCTGCCTCGTCGATAAGGTCGATAGCCTTATCCGGCAGGTGCCGGTCCGATATATATCGCTGGCTCAACCGCGCAGCTGCCTCGAGAGCCTCATCGCTAATCTTAATCTTGTGGTGAGTTTCATATCTCGCCCTCAGCCCGCGCAGTATCTCGATAGTCTGCTCCAGAGTAGGCTCGCCAAGGAAGACCGGCTGGAAACGCCGCTCCAGGGCTTTATCCTTCTCGATGAATTTACGGTACTCATCCATAGTAGTCGCGCCGACGCACTGCAATTCGCCGCGAGCCAGCGCCGGCTTGAGCATATTGCTGGCATCGATAGCCCCCTCGGCAGCGCCGGCGCCGACTACGGTGTGAAGCTCATCGATAAATAATACGACCTCTCCCTTAGCCTGTTTCACCTCATCCATTACTGCCTTAAGCCGCTCTTCGAACTCGCCGCGGAATTTGCTGCCGGCTACAAGGGCGCCCATATCCAGAGCCACCACTTTGCGTCCCTTCAGAGAAGACGGGACATCATCGGCGGCAATCTTCTGGGCCAGCCCCTCGGCGATGGCCGTCTTGCCTACGCCGGCCTCGCCGACAATCACCGGATTGTTTTTGGTGCGCCGGGTGAGTATTTGCATCACCCGCTTAATCTCGTCATCCCGACCGATAACCGGGTCGAGCTTACCCTGACGGGCTAGTTCGGTCAGGTCGCGGCCGTACTTTTCCAGCGAGCGGTACTTGCTCTCGGCACGAGCATCGGTCACCCGGTGGCCGCCGCGCAGCTTCTGCAACGCTTGAAATACCTTCTCCTGGTCGACCCCGAGGCCTTTTAAGATTCTGGCTGCTTCGCCTTTTTCTTCCCTGGTTATAGCAATCAGCAGGTGTTCGGTGCCGATAAACTCGTCCTTTAACCTGTCGGCTTCCGCTTCCGCCGTGCGGAAAAGCTCGGCAGTTCGCGGAGTAGCATAGAGTTGCCCGGTCTGATAGCTAACCTTGGGCATTTTCTTCAGGGCGGCTTCCACCTGGTCCCTGATTGTTTCTGCGTTAGCATTCAGTTCCTTCAGAATCTCGCCGACCAGACCCCGCTGCTGGAGCAGCAGAGCCAGCAAAATATGCTCCACATCCCACTGGCTGTGCTGGAATTGCACCGCCAGCTGTTGAGAGGAGCTTATCGCATCCTGCGCTTGTTCGGTAAATTTCTCCTGTTTCATTTTCTTTTCACCTCCGATTTACGTTTCACACCGAATTTTGTTTTCAGAAAATCTTCTATCTGTCTCTGGACTTCCGGATAATCCCAGTTGTAGTCATGTCCGGGAAGGTTAATACAATATGTAAACTTAACTTTTTCCCCGTGCAGCCGGTGCTTCACCCACCTGAATGGAGCGCTGAAATAGGTTCTGGTGATTATCGGAACATTCCATTCCATAAGAGCGTCAGGCATCAGCCCGTTACTATCCAGGGCCAGCGTCCTTTCTGTCATCACCCGTTTCGATTTATAGGGAAAGGGTATTCCAAGCTCGATGCTGTAAACCCGGTCGAGTCCGTTCAAGCGCTGCGTTACCGCATTGCTGAAAGCAGCCCCCTGACTGACTCCTATCATCACCACCCGCAGGTTATTGTAATGCCTCACCACAAACTCCAATTCGGCTGCCATTATTTTTGCCTTACTAGTAAAGAAGCGCGTCTGCTCCCTGATATCTCCCATTATCGCATGCCACCCGTGTCCGGTGCGGAAATACTGCACAGTCGAGCACTTATAGCCCAGTTTTCCCAGGGTGGCGCCAATCCCCTCGACGATGCTCCTCTCCCACTGCAAGAGATTCTCCATTTGTGTCGACCCCCATCCACCCGGATTATGAATCAGGAGAATGTCTTTACCTTCAGCCCTTTCACACATTTCCAGAAGCTGGCTGATAAAACTGGACCGTTTCTTGCCATTATGCTCGAAGAGTTGCTCAGCCAGACGGCTGGCTTCTTCACTTAGAGTCTCACGATTGCTAACCATTTCTGACTTCGCCTATCGCAATAAGTTAGAGATGAACCCCAATCCATAATAACCGGCTAAGGCTACAGACAAGTATCTTACCGTTCTGCCAGCCCAGCTAATCAAGAAGAACTTGAGTAACCCCATCCTCAGTGAGCCGGCGGCTAAACCGGCGGGATAGAAAGGGCTGATTACCAGGGCCGAGGTAAGAAAAAGAGCCCAGGCGCCCTGCTTCCCATTTATCCATCCCTCCATTTTGCCATAGAAAGCTTTCCATTTTGCCCAGAGTCTGGAGCGTTCCAAGCTAGCCTTATCGTCGACTATGCCCAGCCGCTTCTCGAATGCCTGTTCCTTGTTCCGGAGCCTGGCCCATATATTTTGCGCCCCCGCCCCGGTCAGGTAAACCGTGATGCCGCCCAATCCGCTGCCAAACCCGGCAATTATGCCTACCCATATCGGGTTCAGGACACCCCCGAAAGTGAATACCAATAGCTGTGTGGGCGCCGGAATAATGGTGATGCCGCATAACAGCCCGACGATGAAGACACCGACATATCCGTAACCCGAAGCCTGCTTTATCTCTTCCTCAAAATAGAGCAGGGCTGCGACCGGCAGCACGACTAATAAGAGAACCAGGCCGATGATAGCCAGGTAGGACTGCCAGTTCCGGCCGGCCTTCTTCAGTTCAACGACCATTAGCCGCCGCAGCTATTTCGGGTAAGCTTATCTTGGCAAACCTGAGAAATTTCTCCTCCTTCACAATCAACGAGAACAAATCGGCGGTATAATCGAGCGTTCTTTCCCCCATACCGTCATGTATCGCCAGAATTCCGTCTCTCTTGAGTACTCTGTGTAGTTCTTTAAGTACCGCCCGTCTTTCCTTAATCTCATGCAGGACATCACACATCCAGATTACATCTACGGATTCATCAGGCAGGCCCGTCTTACTGGCTGAATGTATCGTTTCTATGTTAGCTAGACCCGCCCGGGCCGACCTTGCGGCCACTATCTCTAGCTGGCGAGGGAAATAATCCAGGGCATATACTTTGCCCTGGCGGCTCACTTTTCTGGCGGCGGGAATGGTAAAATCCCCTGTGCCGCAACCATAATCAAGAAAGGTTTGTCCTTCTTGTACCAGATTACACTCCTCCCACTTTTGCAGGATGCGGCGCCCTGAAAAACTGCGCCACATCGGCCACCAGTAAACCCATAGGGCATAATGCGCTCTAAATACCGGATTCAGCTTCTCTTCAAGAAAACGCTCTATATCAAACAAAGTTCATTCCTGTGCCCTGATTTTGCTGTCTGTCGCTTCCGGCATCCCGGGATGACCTATGCCCGCCTTCGCCTGACTCTTAACCGTCTGACTTCTGACTCCAAGCCTTCGACATGCTGTTGTAGCTCGGCCATCCGCCTGGCCATGCGCAAAATAACCTCGGCTCCAGCCAGATTAATACCCAGATCTTCCATCAGCGCCTTCATCTGTTTTAGCTGAAGGATATCTCTGTCCGAATACAGACGGATATTGCCCCGGGAACGGTGTGGTTCTATTATGCCAATCTTTTCATAGTAGCGCAAGGTATGTGTCTGAATACCAAGTATCCTGGCGGCGACGCTTATCACGTAACGAGGCTCTTCATTCTCTGTCGTCATAAAGCACCTCCTTACCCAGCCGGCCGTAGCTGCCTGAGCTGCTCGAACAGTTTCTTTTCTTCCTGTGAAAGCTCGGCCGGCAAGACCACTTTAACCTTAGCCAGCAGGTCGCCCCGGTCGGAGTTGTTCAAATGAGGCATCCCCTGCCCGCCCAGACGGAAGACCCGCCCATTCTGAGTTTCCGCCGGAATTTTGAGCGCCAGCTTACCTTTCAGAGTGGGAACCTGGACCTCGCCTCCGAGCACCGCCACCGTCAACAGCACGGGCACGTCTTCATATAAATCATCGCCCTTCCTCTCGAAGAGTTGATGCGGCCGAACCGATATTACCAGGTAGAGGTCGCCGCTGCTGCCGCCGACATAGCCTGGCTCCCCTTTGCCGGCGATGCGCACCCGGGAGCCGTTGCTGACCCCGGGCGGAATGGTGACCTCGATTTGCTTCATCCCGGCTACCGACCCGGAACCGCGGCACGCCGCGCATATTGCTTTTTGTATGCGTCCGGTGCCGCTGCAACTGGGGCAGGCCCGCTCGCTTTCCATATTGAGGGTACGTTTCGCCCCCTGATACGCTTCTTCGAGAGTGATTTCAAGAGGGTATTCTATATCATGGCCGCGCCTCGGTCGCGGCTGCCGGGCGCCCGTCTTCAGCCCACCAAAAAGGTCGCCGAACAGTCCTTCCAGGTCACCTTCTTCAAAATGGAACGTCTGAGCTCCACCTTGCTGGAAACCCTGGTAAGCGCCCTGACCGGCTTTGGAGAATTGGTCAGCGTGCTGCCACTGTTCGCCGTACTGGTCGTACTTCTTCCGCTTCTCTTTATCGGAGAGAACTTCATAAGCTTCGTTTATCTCTTTGAACCTGGTTTCAGCGGATTTATCACCCGGATTAACGTCGGGATGATGCTTGCGAGCTAGCTTCCGGTAGGCCTGCTTGATATCCTGCTCGCTGGCATCCCGTTTCACGCCGAGTATCTTATAATAATCTTTACCGGCCATATTTCTCCTTAACTCTTGTATTATACGCTATAGCGCAACTTATGTCAATAAGATTATTAGGAAAGTTAATAATAGATTATTAAGGTTTGTTTTCTGACTAGCTAATGAGCTTATTTTCGCTTTGGCCTGTAATAGCTAGAGAACAGACAAAATCATAGAAACTGATGATTTACTTTGCCGCCCTTATATGGTTAAATACGACAAGACAAAGGAGGAAAGAATGCGCAAATTAGGAATACTGGTTACCATCATCACTCTCGGGTTAATCCTGGCTGCCTGCGGAGGCGGAACTACAGCGACTCCACCACCCCCGCCACAAACGGTCCCACCGGCGACAACACCACCCGTAGCTACTCCACCGACACCGCCCCAGACGCCACCCGCCCCAACGATAGACGCCAAGGCTTTATATGGCTCTAAGTGCGCTGCGTGTCACGGAGCAAACCGTGAGGGCGTCACCGGCCTTGGCCCGTCTCTGCGGCCAAGCGACCATGAGAAACACACCGTGGCTGAATTAGCGGAAATTATATCAAAGGGTAGGGCCGGCACGGCTATGCCTCCTTTCGGGGGAAGCCTGAGCACAGCGGAAATAGACGCTATGGCTAATTTCATCAAGAACGTCGCCCCTTAATTTTATAGAGCTGTCAGGGACAAGCGCTTAATTGCATAGATAGAAGATAAGTACACACTTTCTCTCCCACTACGGGGGGCTTGCCCCAAATGTCATTCTGAAGGAGCGAAGCGACTGAAGAATCTGGGGGTGGAGTATCGCTAAGAACAAGCCCCACCGCTCCCAGATTCTTCGCTATGCTCAGAATGACACATAGAATGTCACTTTTTGGGCAAAGCCCACTACGGGAGAGGAAATGTTCATTATTTAACTACACTTATGCAACAAAGCGCTAGCGGCGACATAGAGAGTAGAGGAACACTCCATCGCAGACTCTAGCGTATCCGAGAAACTGCCCCGGCTACCGTGGGTAAGCGGAAGGCTTTTCTACGGGTGGGTTATCGTTGCCTCCGGAGTGATAACTCAGTTCTTCCAGGGTATCGCCAACCAGGGCTTCTCCACTTATCTTGGCCCGCTTCAAGAGCAATTCGGATGGAGCCGGGCAGTTCTGGCCGGCCCGCGTTCGGTCACGCAGGTAGAGAACTCGGTTCTCGGCCCTGTAGAGGGCTACCTGGTGGACAAATTCGGCCCCCGCCGTATGGTTGCCGCCGGCACGTTTGTGATGGGCTTGGGGCTGATTCTTTTCGGACTGACTCAGTCCCTGTGGCTTTACTATGTTTCCAATATCATCATCGCCCTTGGCACCGGTTTTCAGGGCATTCTGGTTATGTCGGTAGCGGTAAACAACTGGTTCCGTCGCAAACGCTCTATCGCCCAGTCTGTAATGCTTCTCGGCTTCACCATGGCCGGCGTAGTGGCAGTTCCATTATTAGTCTTGGTCCAGACCAACATTAACTGGCAAACATCAGCCATTGGCTCCGGTCTGCTTATCTGGGCATTCGGTTTCCCCTGTTCATTGCTATTGCGTACCAGTCCGGAAGCTTATGGTTTGCTGCCTGATGGCGATACTTCCGGCGGCGCTACCGGCCATAACTCCGTTGGAGAGCGTCAGTCCACCGTCGAATATGATTTCACCCTGCGTGAGGCAATCCGCACCCGGGCATTCTGGCTCCTCGCCATCGGTTCGGCGGTAAGCAACCTCGGTATGGGAGCCGCCCAGGTACACCTTTTTCTCCACCTGGAGCAGGGCGTCGGTCTGGCACGACCGACTGCCGCTCTGGTCTGGATGGTGGCAAGTCTGGCCAACATCCCTTCCAGACTCGCCGGCGGCTTCCTCGGCGACCGGTTGCCGAAAAATCTGATGGTCGGGCTATCGATGGTGTTTATGGCGGTATCTCTCTTCGTACTTGGGATGGCTACTTCTCTGCAAATGGCTTTTGTTTACGCAGTGCTCTACGGAATCGGCTGGGGAATGCGGACTCCTGTTATTAATGCTATGCAGGGCGAATACTTCGGCCGCAAGTCCCAGGGAGTTATCCGAGGCTGGTTGCAGACCGTCAGCCTCCCTTTTACTATCGCCGCACCGGTGATAGCCGGCTACATCGCCGACCTGCAGGGGAATTACAAATGGACATTCATCATCATGTCTTTCGTGAGCCTAGTCGGAGCAGCCCTCATCTTCATCACAACAGCCCCCAAATCCCCTCTTGATAAACAAGCCGCTCTTAATGCGGAGAGATAATACCGGACTACGTAGGGCAAAATACGTATCACTACGGATTTTAGATGCCAATCGCCGTGGCTATAATAAATTTAATCTATCGAAGGAGGCGCTGCGATGTTGGCAAAACACTTAGAAGCCAGGTTCTTCCAGGAATTCAAGGAGGCTCTGGAAAAGAGCAAGTCTATTCCGGCGAACTGCCTGAAGTGAAAGAGCTGAAAATCGAAGTAGCTGCCAGTTTGGCAGCGGATAAAAACTAATGCCGGGAGCGATGTATAGTTTCTTCGTCCAGTGGCACCTGACAGAAAGATGCAACCTGAGATGTCGTCACTGCTACCAGGAAAAAGTAGCTGGTGAGTTGGAGCATCAGGAAATCTGCCAGGCGATGGAGGGTATTGCCGGAACGATTCAAGGCTGGCGAGCCGATTATGGGATGGAAATCTCGCCCAGCTTTCATTTCACCGGTGGTGAGCCTATGGTGAGGCATGGCTTATTCCCTATCCTGGCTCAAGCTCATTCCCTCGGTTTTTCGGTGTCGCTGATGAGCAACGGCACGCTTATCAGTGAAGAGCTTGCCCGCCGACTTGCGACAGCCGGCGTGAGGGATGTCCAGGTCAGCCTCGATGGTCTTGAGGACGTCCACGATAGCATCAGGGGAAAAGGCTCGTTTCAGCAGGCGGTGCGGGGCATCGCCAACCTTATCTCAGCAGGCGTCGAAACCAATATCAACCTTACCCTCTCGCGCGTGAATTACGACCAGCTCGATGGTCTGGTTAACCTTGGCAAACAGCTAGGCGTGGGGGCGGTCGCTTTTTCGAGGCTGGTGCCCTGCGGACGGGGAGAGGAACTGGCTGACGAGGTGCTGACTCCGGCTGAGCTGTCTGACCTGCACGCCAAGGCCAGAGCACTAAACGCCGGCTCCAAAGTCGAGGTCGCCTGCAGCGACCCTCTCTTTTCGGTTACCGGTATACCCGGAGAAGTTCCCCAGATAGACTTCCCGGTCGGTGGCTGCGCCGCCGGTATGTTCGGCGTGACCATCACCAGCGATGGTAGCGTAATGCCTTGCCGCCGCATGAACCTGGTTATCGGTAACATCAAGCAACAGTCCTTGCGCGAGCTATGGGCGGATTCACCTGTCCTGTGGGCTTTGCGCGACCGCCGCTCCTACCATGACGGCTGCGAGTCGTGTTACTACTGGGCAGTCTGCCGCGGCTGCCGGGCAATCGCTCTGGCCTCAGCCCGGTCTAACGGGCAGGAGGACTTCCTCGGCGCCGACCCCCAGTGCCCCTATCATAAACCGAGAGGCTAACTCGTCAGAACCGAAGAGCGCCCCGATAATCCCGATGGTCTAGCTTATTCATCCGAAAGGTCGACTTCTCCGTTAAGTGTAATTCGAACCAGCTTCCCGGCCATGAAATTCCCGGGCCCAAAATAGTTATTCCATATCATACCGAAGTCTTCGCGATGAAGATGGGTGGTTGCATGGAAGCCCATCGTAGTATATGAACCTGTCTCATCTTCGTACTGGACTGGACCAAAGTATTCCGTATTAAGAGTAATCGGTCGAGTTATGCCGCGAATGGTTATCTCACCGTGAACCTCAAGCATGTTACTGCCTGCTATTTCGGTTCTTGTGCTTTTGAAAAGGATTTTGGGATATTTTTCGACATCCAGGAAATCAGCGCTGCGGAGATGATTGTCGCGCCGCTCGACTCCCGTCCACAATTCCTTGGCGTCTATCTCAATCTCTGCTGACAGGCTGCCGGCGTTTGCAGCATCGAAGTAAATAAAGCCCGAAATCTTATTAAACTGACCGTGGACATCCGTAATCATCATGTGGCGAGCTACAAAATGAGCGACAGTGTGTTCAGAATCTATTACCCATTTCCCCATTGTTGCCTCCGCTTTTTAAGATTAATTATAACACTCTCCAGCCCTGGCTGAACGAGCATTCTACATCCCCGGCTAAATAGAGTGTTCCATTGCAAGCGGACAACGCCTCGAAGAGGGTCTATGTACATCAATCTTGAAGAAATCTTGATATTTGACTGTTAACCTCACTTAGAGGTCGCTAAAATGGCATATTACTATTAAAAACGCTACAAGGAGGATAGGCACATAACTGACCCGTCCCTCGAACCCAACTCCAACAGCGGCACCCGCGGTGACACCGGCGCGAGACCGACCGAGCCTCGACCACCAGGCACGCCACGTTGGGTAAAAGTGTTTGCGCTCATCGCCCTTGTCCTGGTTGTGCTGTTCGTCATCCTGCGCCTCGCCGGGCATGGCCCTGGCGGCCAGACACCATCCGGTGGACCGGGCGGTCATACACCACCTCCCGGCATACCGGAACATAGGGGGCAACAGCCATGACCATGACACCCGGCATCCGGAAGTTCGCACTCACCGCGCATATCACTTTCTCGGGCGGCTGGATTGGGGCTGCCATTGCTTACATTGGCCTCGTCCTTGCCGCTCCTACAGGGCAAGACGCTCAGATGGTGCGTGCTGCCTTTCTTGCGATGGAGTTGAGATACGTCCTTGTCCCGTTGGCATTCGCTTCGCTGCTGAGTGGGCTTGTCATGTCACTGGGCACCAAGTGGGGCTTGTTCCGGCACTATTGGGTACTGATCTCATTCTTGCTGACCACATTTGCCACCGTTGTGTTGCTAACGCAGCTGGAACATGTCGGCTTTCCGACAGGCGCCGTGGCAGGGACGCACGGTGCCGAGTCCCGTAGCGTGTTATGGGGACAACTCCTTCACCCCGTCGGCGGCCTACTGGTTTTGCTCGTGATCCTGGTGCTGAATGTGTACAAGCCGCGGGGCATGACCCCGTACGGATGGCGCAAGCAGCACGAGCGGGCAAGGGTGTCGCGGCCATAAAAATGTAGGCGATTTCTGTTCTTGCTGAGGTGACGACATTGGCGCTAATCATATGCACCGTAGTATCATGTCCTTGGTGGGAGAGGTTTCCAGAATGAAGCCATTTTCAAATCTAAGAAGGTAGCAGATGCTTCCGGGGGATGGGAATGTCTGGCAAAAAAGTGCTGGTGGTAGATGATGACGTTAAAGTGGTGGAGGTACTGAAACTCTACTTAAACCGTGATGGTTGCGAGGTTGTTACGGCTAATACCGGCACCGATGGACTGAAACTCGCCAGAGAAACACGCCCTGACTTAATTGTTCTGGACCTCATGTTACCTGAACTCGATGGCTTTCAGGTTTGCCGTGCATTGAGAGCTGAGTCTGATGTTGCCATCATCATGTTGACTGCCAGGACCACGGAGCTTGACCGGATCGCCGGCCTGGACCTGGGAGCTGATGACTACGTATCTAAGCCTTTCAGCCCTCGTGAGCTCGCCGCTAGGATACGAGCCGTGTTGAGACGGATGCCCGACTCGATGCTGGAGCGGGGTCCCAGCGAGATTAAACATGACGATCTCAAGGTGAACTTCCCGAGGCGTGAGGTGCTACGGGAATGCAGAGCTATTACGCTTACCCCTACAGAATTCAGGTTACTGGGTATCATGATAAAATCCCCCGGCAGGGTTTATAGCCGGGCTGAACTCATTAGCGGCGCTTTTGAGTACGATTTTGATAGCTACGAACATACGGTGGATACTCACATAATGAACTTGCGGCGTAAGCTGGAACCGGATCCCAATCATCCCAAGTATATCATCACAGTGTTCGGGATGGGCTATAAGTTCGCGGGGAAGGAAGACGTATGATTTACAGCCTACGCTTTCGCCTAGCGTTGGCGTTCACGCTGGTGATACTAATAGCCATCAGTACTGTTTCGCTTTTTACCAGTTTGGCTTCATCAGGTAAAATCCACGAGTACCAGGAACATACTGACCAGTCAAGATGCACAGGACGCAATACCTGCTATCCCAGTACTACTCTGGAGGTAGCTGGGTCGGCGTCCAGACGGCCGTGGAACATATTTCCGCTATCCTCGGACAACGGATTATATTAACTGATACCAGCGGCATAGTGGTCGCTGATTCCGAAAAACAGGATGTCGGCAAAAGGTACGACTCTGGTTGGCTGGGCAATGACCAGCTGGCGCAATATATACAAGATGGCAATCAGACCGTGGGCATCCTGTATGAAGGTCCTGAAATACGTTCCCCAATAGCTACAGCTTCGGTTCATAATCTTTCTAATTCTATAAACCAGTTCCTGGTCTTGGGTGGGGTAATTGCCCTCGCCACCGCCTTAATAATTACCTTCTTCATGTCACGAAGAATCTCGGCACCTATTCATGCCCTGAGTGTAGCCACCACACGCTTGGGGGAAGGCGATTTCACTCAGAGAGTAAACTTTCAGGGCAGGGATGAGGTGGGGAAGTTGGTCAAGAACTTTAATTACATGGCAACCGAGTTAATGCAAGCTGAAGAGTACCGGAGAAACCTGGTGGCAGACGTTGCCCATGAGTTAGGGACTCCTGTTTCAGATATTCGTTCTTACCTGGAGGCTATTCATGATGGCCTTATGCAGCCAACTCAAGCCAACCTCGCTTCCATATACGAAGATATCCTTCTGCTTTCCAGGCTTATCAACGACCTGCAATTGCTTGCTCAGGCCGACGCCGGGGAGCTAAATCTGTTCTATCAACCGGATAATCTCGTACGAGTAATTACCAGTGCTGTGGCGTCGACGCAGGCTAGGGTGGATGGTAAGGGAATATCTTTGAAGCTTGACCTGCCAGCCCAGTTCCCTGCAGTAGAAATCGATTCTCAGAGAATCAGCCAGATTCTGGATAACCTGTTAGATAACGCCATAAGGCATACTCCTCAAGGGGGTGAAATCACCGTCGCTGCACGGGAACGCAAGTCGGATGTTGAGGTTGCTATCTCCGATAATGGTGAGGGGATCCCGCCGGAAGACTTGCCCCGTATCTTTGAACGTTTCTACCGCGTCGATAAGTCTCGTGCTAAAACCACCGGTGGCAGCGGCCTGGGGCTTACAATCACCAAGCGCCTTGTTGAAGCTCACGGTGGTAAGATAGACGTTCAAAGTGAGTTAGGGGAAGGCACTCGCTTCACTTTTACGATTCCCACGCGTAGTCCATCTTGATGAGCAATAGCAAGAGACGGGTAACGGCTCTTCCTCCAGAATGCGTTCCTTTTAATCTTCGAAGATGCCAGAACTTTAATTGAGACTGGAGACCGATGTCGACTTTTGAGTCTGTTGGAAAACTACTGATACTTGTGGGAGTTTTCATTGTCATCCTGGGAGTGTTGTTTACGTTTTGGAGCAAGATTCCATTCCTGGGGAGACTGCCGGACGATATTTTCATAGAAAGGGGCAATTTTCGCTTCTTCTTTCCTATTGTAACCAGCCTGGTTATCAGCGTGATATTTACTATCATTGTTAACCTCATCATAATACTAACGCGCAGATGAGGAATAGCTCGGTGAATTCGCCAGACCTGGGGCCGATTTCGCAGCATATCTGAGGTTTACAAAAAGCCTTCTTGTTCAGAAGGCCGAGAATTCGTTGAGGGGGTCGAACCCTATGAATTTCCTCAACAGTTTGACATACTGCCGCGTCTGCCAGTTGCACCACAACGGCATGTACTGCCTAATTTTGGTAGCCCACATTGGAAGCATTCCGAACTATGGTTTGAGAAGAAAGCACTTATTCCGGCGTTGCAGCAACTTCTGGCATCGCCTCTGATGGTATGAAAATGATGTTGGTTCGAGTCCCGTAAGGTGGGGCAATTACTTGCGAAAATATAGCAGACTTTGGCTTGGTAGGACCAACATTATTGTATCCACGACGTGCCGGACTCCAAGTCATTGATTGACGTTCTCTAGGAACGAAAAGAGCTTATCGCTTGAAGTTTGCAGCCTCTCTCCTGAGAACCATAACAAGCTGATATCCAGCCAATTGAGCATTTCTTTGATGTAGGCACTTGGCTCTTCCGGAAGAAGAATTGCAAGATATTTATCAGAATCACCTTTTAACTGATACCAGTAATCGAACAACTGACCAACCGCCATTCTTATGTTCGCAATGTCTCCATTACTTTTAACTTCGATGAGTAGGTCATTCGCCGAATTATCAAAATTCTTCACTAGCACGTCGAACATCGCAATATCGCTAGACCCTTCGAGTAATGTATAATTCCCCAGTTTGCCAATTACCTTGTTCGTAAGCAGATTGTGTATTCTCTTTTGAGATATTTCCTTCGCTTTCAAAAGAGTATTAATATCCTTTTCGTCTTTTAAGGTTAACACGACTCCTTCGTTAACTGGTTTCTTTTGTAGGAGCTTTTTTGTCGCAGGTTTGTTAGGAGTATTAATAAGGTCAAAAAGATCATCTCCAACTTGATCCAGATCAGCAGCATCATTAATACCTTCTGTGTTATACATTTCAATCAAGCTAGAATACTGGTCTTCGAGAGAAGCCGTGCCGACCTTAAGTCTGCTCAAAAGTCCCTCACCCGACTATTACCATTTATTATTGGGAAGCGGACACGACCGTCAAGAGAGAAGAACACGGGGGTAAGCAGACTCTCGGGTTTGAGTAGCGAGCCGGATTCCCCTCTCGGAATTCCCGGGAGTGTTTCTATACCCCGAATTATCTGAGATCCCTGATTGTCATTCTCGAGGGCGAACGCTTGCCTAAATAAAGGCAGAATATTGTTGAAATTAGCTTGTATCCAGGAAAGTGAGCTATCTCTATATGCATTGTAAAGATTAGTAAATCCAGTGTCTTGAACAACAAGTTCTCGGAATGCTGGGTTACTTATTTGCTCTCCTATGGCATCGGCTATCTCAGGCAAAGATAAATGTAAATAGTCCTTACCCATCACATTCCCGAGCGCAGGAATTTTTGTGCTAACGACATAAGATGCAGACTGCCCTTCATATTTGGCTGTTATCCAAGTAAGCTGGCACAATCCATATAGCTGTGCTGGTGTGACATTCTTACTTAGGACGTAACCCGCCAGAGTACGCACAAGCCTATTTGTTCTACGTTGCCGATTTGTCCATTTTTCAGACATCTAACAGCACCATTCTACAATTACTTTAATATTTTACTATCTCGTCCAAAATTATATTCCTGAATCTTCTATACCGCAATACCACGTTTGGACGGCAAGTGATAATAGCGTAAATTACATGGAAAAGCAATTAAAGGATGACTGTTAGAAAACTTGATAGAGTAGGGGGACCGACCAGGGCATGCTTTTCAAATTCAATTGGTAGCGGGGGTTGGATTCGAACCAACGACCTCCGGGTTATGAGCCTGTCGAGCTACCGCTGTGTTGTTCAGGGCCTCTTCCTGCTCAGATGTAGAGCAATAGATTTCGTAACTCATCGGCCGTCATCCTGTTCAGCAATCTCAGCAGATTGCCGGCTATGGCAGTTGGTACACGTCGAGAGGCGATGACGATACCCCAATGGTCCCGATGTGCGCTTAAATACTCCCGGTGCAGCATCTTGAAGTCAGTGCGATTATGTGTCAGAAAAAGCAGACTGTGGTCTGTGGCATAGTCAAGTTGGGCGCTATCGCTCTGACCTAGCTGACCGGCGTCCCGAGTTGTTACTGACCTGAACCCTCGGGACCGAAGTAGAGCCGCGACCAGAACGCTGACATCCTCGTCCAGATAGACCTCGGCAAACAAGCGGCTCATAGCTTCTTTGCGCGCGGGTCGACAAGGTCATCGGGTACTCTATTGCGTTCAATGTAAGCGTTAATATCTTCCTGGTGGTCGCTGTAGTAGCTGAGGGCGTCAAAAATGGCCGCCGTGGTCAGGTGAGGCAGTTCCGTACGAATCTCTTCCGGCGTCTGACCGAGCCGCCACAATTCAACGACGGCCCTGACCGGTGTCCGCGTGCCCGTGATAATAGGCTCTCCGTTGAGGATAAGGCTGTCCTTCACAATATAGAGGTGTTCCGTCTTGGTTACCATTTGACTCCACGCACCTGACATCTATTAGTGTGCAAGTTGTCGGGTGACCATCAAGGCCGTGATTTCTGAGTGGAATTTGGTAGCGGGGGTTGGATTCGAACCAACGACCTCCGGGTTATGAGCCCGACGAGCTGCCACTGCTCTACCCCGCGTTGCATTTTTAGTATACCCCCTGCAAGATAGGGTGTCAATTTACGAAAGCCCAAATGTCAAAGCTCAAATAACAAATGAATGTCCAAAATCCAAATGGCTGAAAGATATTTTGGCATTTATGCATTTGGATTTCTGCTCTTGTATTTTGGCACCAAACTTGTCTCCCCTGTCAGGCAAGTATAATATAGAATCAGGGAGACGAGCGTGACCAGCGACCTGATTACGGAACAATTGAAGCATCTGCCTGCCAGCCCGGGCGTTTACCTGATGAAAGACGCCGGCGGGAACATTTTATACGTCGGCAAAGCCGCCAGCCTGCGCAACCGGGTCAGGTCATACTTCGGCTCCCCGGAGCAGTTGACCACTAAAATACAGCGGATGGTCGAACGCGTTCACGACCTCGAATTCTTCATCACCGGTTCGGAGCAGGAAGCCCTCATCCTTGAGAACAACCTCATCAAAAGGCATCACCCCCACTACAATGTCCGCCTCAAGGACGATAAGACTTACCCCTTCCTCAAGATATCGATTAACGAAGACTGGCCGCGGGTCTATTTTACCAGACGGGTGGAGGAGGACGGGGGGCGCTACTTTGGGCCGTTCGCCAGTGCCCGGTCGGTGCGCCAAACCCTGAAGGTGCTCAAGGGAATCTTTCCTTTCCGTACCTGCACCAAGCCAATCACCGGCGCCGACCCCCGCGCCTGTCTCGAATATCATATGGGATTGTGCGTCGGCCCCTGCGTCGGCGCCGTAAACCAGCAGGAATATAAGAATGTCATCCGGCAGGTAATCCTCTTCCTGGAAGGCAAGCAGGACAGGATAGTCCGGACGCTGGAAAACAAAATGGAGAACACTGCCGAGGCCCTGGACTTCGAAAAGGCAGCTCAGTTGAGAGACCAGATTCAGGCTATCGGCAGGGTTATCGAGGGGCAGAAAATCGCCGCCCGGGTCAAGGGCGAGCAGGACGTCATTGCCTTCGCCACCGAGCGGGACCGGGCTTATGTCCAGGTCTTTTTCATCCGCAGAGGCAAGCTCATCGGGCGGGAGAGTTTCATATTGCAGGGCGCCGCCTCTGAAGCGCCGGAGCAGATAATGACCGGCTTCGTCAAGCAGTTTTACGCGTCAGCGCCGCACATACCTCCCCTGCTATTGCTCCAGCATCCGGTGGAGGACAAAGAAGTTATCGAAGACTGGCTGCAAAGTAAGAGGGACGGCAAGGTCACTATCCAGGTGCCTTCGAGGGGCAATAAGAAACAACTGGTAGAGATTGTCGCCGAAAATGCCCGGCAGGGTTTGCAGCAACTGAAAATCAAATCCGCCCTGGGCAGCCCCTCCTCGGCGCTGGACGAAGCCCTCGCCGAAATACAAAAAGAGCTTCGCCTGCCCCGCCCGCCCTTGCGGATGGAATGCTATGATATCTCCAATATCCAGGGCCGGGCCTCCGTCGGCAGTATGGTGGTCTTCGAGAAGGGCAAGCCGAAGCCGGCCCTCTACCGGCGGTTCAGAATTAAGACGGTTACCGGAATCGACGATTACGCCTCGCTCCAGGAGGTGCTCCGACGCCGCTTCAAACGCTTCAGCCAGAGCAGCGAAGCCACAACCCTAGATAGCTGGGCGGTGACGCCCGACCTCGTCCTCATCGATGGCGGCAAGGGGCAGCTCAGCTCAGCGGTCGAGGCGATGAAGGAAACCGGAGCCGAAGCGATACCGGTCGCCAGCCTGGCCAAGGAAAACGAGGAAATCTTCGTCCCGTGGCAATCCGGCTCTATCCGCCTGCCGGCCAATTCGCCCGGCCTGCAGATGCTGCAGCGCCTACGGGATGAGGCTCACCGCTTTGCCATCGGCTACCACAGGAAAGTCCGCCAAAAAGATAGCTTCGGCTCGCTGCTGGACAGCCTGCCGGGCATCGGGGCCAAACGCAAGCAGGCGCTCCTCAGACAGTTCGGCTCGGTCAAGGCAATCCGGGAAGCCTCCCCGGAGCAGCTTGCCTCCGTCAAAGGAATGAACCAGACGGCGGCGAAAAAGATAAAGGAATATTTATAATTAGAGTTTATCAAGGCGACGCCTTGCAGTCCTGCAAGGCGTCGCCTTTTGAAAGTTCCTGGGGAGAAGTTTTCCTTTGACATCCCAGTCCAAAGCTGCTACTTTTTATTACGATGAATAAACCTGATGCCGAGGCAAATTTCGCCTTCCGTTGGAAATATGTCATGCTACCCCTGGTGATGCTGCTGCTTTCGGTGATTCTAGTCGCCGTCTTCTATAATCGCCTGCCATTTCCGGTGGCTTACCATTTCAGCGCTGACGGCTCACCGGATAGGTTTGCAATCCCCGGCTTGTTTGTGTTCTGGGCGCTCGCGGCCCAGGTTCTCCTCGCCCTGGGGGCGGTATCTGTCAACTGGCTCATCACTCAATTGGGTTCCCGCTTTCTTGACGCACGATATGCCGTGGTAAGCCCGCAGCGAATCCTCTTGCTCACCGGTAACATGGTAGCACTGCCCCAGATTATTCTCCTTTATTGGTTGCTCGATGTTTTCCTCTTTAATACCTCTCAGAAGCATCTCGGCCTGCCCGTGCTCGCCTTTGCCCTCATCGTGATGGTGCTGGGCGGCAGTATTCTCGGCATTTTCTTTATCCAGTCAATAAAGCAGGTCTTGATAGCTAACAAAAAGTGATATAATTCGGTAATTAAGTAACAAGTAACAAATGCCAAGTAACAAATCCAAGTCTTGATACTTGCTACTTGATATTTGATACTTCTCTAAAGGAGTGAAACGTTGGCTGAAGAAAAAGCTAAAGTCGATATGGAAACGCTCGTCTCCCTCTGCCGGAGGCGCGGGTTCATTTTTCAATCGAGCGAAATCTACGGCGGGCTTTCTAGCTGCTGGGACTACGGGCCGCTGGGGGTCGAGCTGAAGCGGAACGTCAAAGAGGCCTGGTGGCGGACGTTCATCCGGGAGCGGGACGACGTGGTCGGGCTGGATACGAGCATCCTGATGCACCCGAGGACCTGGGAAGCCAGCGGCCACCTGGTGAATTTTACCGACCCGCTGGTGGAATGCAAGTCGTGCAATCAGCGTTTCAGGGCGGACCAGGCGTGGGCGATGGCGTTGAACGATGCCGCGGGCAAAGCCCAGCATTACGTCAGCGCCTTCGACAGAGACGAACTGGCTCGCAAGGCCGAAGACTACGCAAAGAAACTCCCCAAGGGCCAGCCAGCCCCCGGCTCTGGAACACCGTTCGACCTCCAGCATGCGGCCGGGGAGCTCGGCAAGATACCGTGCCCGGCGTGCGACGTGGCGGGCAAGCTGACCGAGCCCCGCCAGTTCAACCTGATGTTCAAGACCTTCATGGGACCTGTCGAGGAGGACGCCGCCGTGGTCTATTTGCGTCCCGAGACGTGCCAGGGCATCTTCGTCAACTTCGAGAACGTGCTTAACACGACGCGCAAGCGGCTGCCCTTCGGCATAGCCCAGATTGGCAAGAGCTTCCGCAACGAGATTACGACGGGCAACTTCATCTTCCGCGTCCGGGAGTTCGAGCAGATGGAGCTTGAGTATTTCGTCAAGCCCGGCACAGACGAGAAGTGGTTCGATTACTGGGTGGAGCAGTGCCTTAACTGGTACACGAGCCTGGGCGTCAAGCGGGAGCACCTTCGCCTGCATGAGCACGGCAAGGAGGAGCTTTCCCACTATTCCAGCCGCACCGTCGATATCCACTTCCTTTGGCCGATGGGCTGGGACGAGCTGATGGGCATCGCCAACCGGGGCGATTTCGACCTCACCCAGCAATCGAAGTTCAGCGGCAAGGAATTGAGCTACTTTGACGAAGAGACCAAAGAGCACATCGTGCCGTTCGTCATCGAGCCTTCGGCGGGGCTGGACCGCGCCGTGCTGGCTTTCCTCTGCGACGCCTATGATGAGGATACCGCCGAGGGAGAAAAGCGCGTGGTACTCCGTTTCCACCCCACCCTCGCCCCATACAAGGCGGCCGTGCTGCCCCTCAGCCGGAAGGAGAATCTGGCGGCCTTCGCGAAAGATATCCACAGCGAGCTGCGCAAGCACCTGGCCGTGATTTATGATGATACGCAGAGCATTGGGCGGCGCTACCGGCGGCAGGATGAAATCGGCACGCCTTTTTCGGTCACTGTAGACTTCCAGTCGCTCGAGGACAAGATGGTCACCATCCGCGACCGCGACTCGATGAACCAGATACGCGTGCCCGTCGCCGAGCTTCAGAAGACCCTCGCCGCCAAGCTAGCCGGCGAAGGTTTCCTCGTCCTGCCCCCGGGCGGGGTGGTGTGGAAGGTGGAGAAAGAGACGTAGACAACCGAATGAAGCGCAGACTACACATATTGGGCGCATCCGGAGTAGGGACGACCACGCTGGGGCGAGCTCTCTCAGAGCGTTTTTCCATTCCGCATTTTGACACGGATGACTACCACTGGGTCAAGACCGACATTCCGTTTACCGAGAAGCGGGATGACCGGGAGAGGGCGGAGTTACTGAAACGGGACTTGCTCCGCTGTCCAGAATGGGTGCTGTCAGGGTCGCTCTGTGGTTGGGGCGATTTCACAATCCCCCTGTTCACTATTGTTGTCTTTCTCTGGATACCTCACGACCTGCGGCTGGAGAGACTCCAGGCTAGAGAAATTGAGAGATTCGGGCTGGAGGCAATATCACCCGGCGGCTGGTTTTATAAGAATCACCAAGAGTTCATGGACTATGTCTCGGCCTACGACTCGGCCGGACTCGATGTCGACATCAGAAGCAAGAAGCTTCACGAGCAGTGGATGAGCAAGCTACCTTGCAGGCTCTTGAAGATTGAAGCTCCGTTTCCAGTTCAAGAACTGGCAGAAAGAGTGGAGCAAGAGGTCGATGCCTTGGAGAGTGGAGTTTAAGAGGGGTTTCGCCCCTCTTTACTGTCCTGTCATTCCGTGCTTGACACGGAATCCAGGGGTAGGGACGAAAAGACTGGATTCCGGCTTTCGCCGGAATGGCAAAAGAATCATGGAGATTGCTTCGCCTTCCGACTTAATCAGAATGGTCTCGCCATGACGTAGGGGCAAGGCATGCCCTGCCCCTACAAGCACCAAGCCTTGACGCTTCGTGTTCCTAGAGCTACAATTCATACATACGTAAGTCTATACGTCTGGGAGGATGAGGATGACCAAGAAAATGACTGTGGTATTTCACAACGAGGAGCTTTACACCGACCTGAAGGTAGAGGCGGCGCGGCGGCATATGGCCGCGAGCGATATTGTGGCAGAGGCAGTTCAGCAGTGGCTGGACGAGAAGGAAGATGAGGAACTCATACCATTGATTGAAGAAGCTCGAAAGGAATACGAAGAGAAAGGCGGGAGGCCCTGGTCTGAGGTCAAACGAGACCTGGACGAAATCCTCGCCAAGCGTGACAACAAGGTCAGCACCGTGGCTGAAAACAAGGATTGATGTACAATCTTAAGTTTACTCCCAGAGCAGACCGAGACTTGACGACACTTGGAGAGCGCGCTCCCAGACATGATGTTGCGCGCCTGTCCGAGGCGATAGAAAGTCTGCTTAACAACCCGCGTCCCCACGGCGTCAGGAAAGTCCGAGGGAAGAGAGAAGCCTATCGCGTCAGAGTGGGAAACTACCGGGTAATTTACGAAGTCGATGATGGAGAACATGAGGTGCTGATTTCGCGTGTACTCAGGCGGAACGAGGGCACATACCGAGCATAGGGGATGGCGTTCAGGAAACAAATAGTCAGCTATATCAAATACTTAACTTAATTGTCTAGCTCTGTCAGATTTTTTACAATTAGTCAAATAATTTGCAATATATTCTTGACAAAACTATCAACTTTGTGTCAAAATAGTCAAATATCAAAGGGCGACGTCGTAGCTCTTTAGCGGGGAGAAAGATGGTGCAGGTTGAACAAATAAGAGAACTCAAGACAAAATACGGGTATACCGACAGGAAATTGGGTGAGGAGACCGGCTATTCAAGGCAATACATTAATCAAATACTCAACGGCAATGTAGCGATGACCCCGGCTATCAGCGCCAGATTCTCCTCGCTTTTTCCACGGACCGAAAATGCCGCCAGGACCGCTGAAGTAAAAAGGAAAACGCAGGAAACCGATATCAGCCTCGAACTGAATGTGGACGGCACCGGAGAATGGGAGATAAAGACCAATGTTCCGATGTTCGACCACCTGCTGTCTCAGGTAATGCATCATGGCAGATTCGACATCAAGCTGACCGGCACAGGAGACGACCCGCATCACCTTGTGGAGGATATCGCCATTTGCCTGGGCAAGGCTTTTAACCAGGCGTTGGGGGAGAAAGAGGGTATCGTCAGAATGGGGGACGCTAGCGTGCCGATGGATGACGCCCTGGCGGTAGTGGCGGTGGATTTCAGCGGGAGGGCTTACGCCGTGCTGGACTTATCCTTCCACGATAATGATATGAGAGGATTCCCCACCGACCTCATCCGTCATTTTTTGGAGACGCTGGCTTCTGAAGCCAGACTGACCCTGCACGCCCGCATATTGTACGGTACCAACGACCATCACAGGGCGGAGGCGCTCTTCAAAGCCATGGGTCGGGCGCTGGATATGGCGACGAGGCGCGATGAACGGCTCGGCGGCAAACCAGCGAGCACGAAGGGGACGCTGGAGAGGGGTTAGTAGGGGCAAGGCATGCCTTGCCCCTACAGAAAGAATTGAACCAAATGCAAACGGAACATTTCTGGGCAGCCATCGATAGGCTCGTTAGCGAAGCGCAAATTATGATAGACAGGCCGAAAGGCTCTCGCCATCCGAGGTTCCCTTCGATTGTCTATCCCATAGACTACGGCTATTTGAGTAATACGGCATCAATGGACGGCAATGGGATTGATGTTTGGTTGGGTTCGGCCTATTCCCGGACTGTGGATGCAATCATCTGCACAATCGACCTGCGGAAGAAGGACTCTGAAGTAAAGATTCTTATCGGATGCACGCCCGATGAAAAAGCCCTGATTTACGACTTCCACAACCGAGGGGAGATGAAGGGTCTGCTAATCACAAGGGAGTAAGCGCATAACGTTGTCATGCTGGAGTCCCGACTTGTCGGGACGAAGCATATCAGGGAGGAGTGGAGTAATATCAGGGGGCCTCCGCCGCCCTGAGATGCTTCGGCGTCCCGATAGGGAGTGAAGGTTATCGGGACGCCTCCAGAATGACACCCCTGATGTCTTTTCTCTTGTATTTCGCGCGTCAGTTACGAGGGCGGAGTAATTTTAAGCCCCCGTCTTCACCTCGAACCCAGCTTCTTCCAGCCTGGCTATCACCTCATTCAGGTCTTGCTTCTGCTTTTCGCAGCCCTGAGGGATAGTGGTAATTCTGCCCAGGGTATTGCGCGCCACCGGGTTGGCCACCCCCAGGAAGCCCAGCTCCTTCAGAATGCCGATAAGCTCCGGGTAGGCCTCGGTCAGCTCGTAGACGCTCTTTTTCAGGTCAAGCTCTTTCATCGAGCAGCCTCCGCTCGCCCTCGAGCTTCTTGATATCGGTGACATCCTGAGTCACCTCGAGCGTACCGAGATACTCCCGGTTCCTGTCCCTCATAGCAAAATACCTGATATAGACCAGCCGCTCCCGATAGTTAATCCAGAAATCATAGGAGTCCTTGCTGCCGTCCTTGAATGAAGCCAGAATCTTTTCCACGATATCGACGCTCTGCGGCGGATGGCAGTTCTGCACCTTCCTGCCGATGACCGCCCGCGTCCTGATGAAGACTCTGTCCCTCCCCTCGGAGAAATACCTTACCGTATCGTCTTTATCGACGAAGGTCAAGTCTACGGGCAGGGTATTCAATAGAGCCATCAGCTCGTTCGGCTTGATGGCTCCGCTCGGCAGCGAGATGGCGCCGTCTTGCCAGACCGGCTCTTCGGCAAGGGCTTGCTGTAAATCTTTCACCAAGTGGGTAGTTTCCGCGGGTTTTTCTATTAAGACATAGCCTATGTCATCGCTCTCCTGCAGAATAGCCACCCAGTCGGCAGACGCCAGCTTCTCCAGAGAGGTGGGGAAGAGGATGTTTTCCTCTTTGAAAATCATCCCTTCGACCTCTTCTATTAGCGGGTTCAGAGCTTTCTTGATGTAGTCCTGAAGCTCCGGCTGGCTGCCGATGCCGTCAATGCCGCTCAGAGCGCTCTTCAGCAGGTCCCTGACCTCATTGTCTTTGCCCCACATCACCTTCGAGGGACCCATAAAGCCCGCCTTCTCCAGGAAGGGGAAGAGCAGTTGCTCCTTCCTGTTGTAGTGAGTATCGATTCCTTTCAGCTTGAGCAGTGTTTCCTTCACTCTTGGCGTCACGCTGGCCACATCACCCGCAACGTTTTTGAGCGAGCCGGTCAGTTTCTCTATCTCTCGGTTCTCTAATCTGAAAAGGTACACCGGGTGTGCCGGATTTACCTCAGCAGATTCGGCTTTTTCAAGGGCAGATTGAAAGATGAGGGCGTGGACATTACAGAATTTCTTTATTTCTTCCGGGGAAATTCCCTCGTTGATGAGGCTTTGCTCGAGGCTCGCTATTTCCGTCGAGGTGATGTCGCCTATCTCTTTTTCAAACCGTTCCTTTGCCGCTTCTGCCGTCATACCCGAATGCAGCTTGCGGATAATATCCTTCATTATTTCCGTTTTGGCTTTCTTATCGATGTCTCTGGTCATAATCGCCTCCTGATGTAACAGTGTCTATCTGAGATTATCTTCAACATCTCAAAGACGAACCTTCTTGTGTCATTGCGAGGGCCAAGCCCGAAGCAATCCGTGTCTGATTCGAAAGACGGATTGCTTCGCTACGCTCGCAAATGACGTAGGGCACAATGCCCTATCTTAGTTCTTTCCCCGTCAGCCTCCGGTAAGCCTCTCTGTATCTGGCTGTGGTTGCCCGGATGACCTCCGACGATAAGGAAGGAGGCGGAGGTTCTTTATTCCAGCCTCTTTCCACGAGCCAGTCCCTGACCGGCTGCTTATCATAGCTGGGCTGGGATTGCCCGACCCTGTATTTTTCGGCATCCCAGAAGCGGGAGGAGTCCGGGGTGAGTAACTCATCAATCAGGATGAGTTTGCCGTTATCCAGCCCGAACTCCATCTTGGTATCGGCTATGATAATACCCCTGGTGCGCGCGTGTTCCCGAGCATAATTATAGACGGCCAGACTCTTTGCCTTCATTTCCTCGGTCAGGGGGGCGCCGATTATCTTTTTCACTTCATCCATGGTTATCGGCTCGTCGTGTCCCGTCTCTGCTTTAGTGGTCGGGGTGAAGAGGGGCTCGGGCAGCTCTTCGCTCTCTCGCAGGCCCGGCGGCATCTTCATTCCCGAAATCGTGCCAGACTTCTTGTACTCTTCCCAGGCTGAGCCGGAGAGATAGCCCCGGATGACCCACTCGATAGCGATGCGCTCTGCCTTCTTTACAATCATCGACCGCCCGGCGAGGTAGGCCGGGTATGAAAAGCGACTTTTGGCGGACAAATAGCTATCGAGGGCTTTGGTATCGTTGACGACTTCAACCAAGTGGTTTGAGAGCAGTCCTTTGGTCTTTTCGAACCAGAAGGCGGAGAGCTGGTTCAGCACCTTTCCCTTATCCGGGATGCCATCCGGTAAAACGACATCGAATGTGGAGATACGGTCGGTAGCGATAATAAGCAGATGGTCGCCCAATTCATAGGTGTCCCGCACCTTGCCGCAGATAAATAGCGGCAAGGGCAGGTCGGATTTCATTAAGGTTCTTTGTTCAGGCACAATAATAATGATAGCACAGAACTTATCAGCCTGCATGGCTGTTCTGGCCTTCCGCGAAACTAGAAGAATTAACTCAAAATCCCCCTCAGTCCCCCTTTGCGAAAGGGGGAAGCACGGGGCAAAAAGGCTATGAAAGGCATCTCCCTTTTCCAAAGGGAGAAAGAGAGGGATTTAGCCGGTAGTTTTCCTTGCCAGACTGAAAAGGTGTTCCCGATGGAGATAGAAAAGATAGTCTCTTCGCTTACTTTTCGACCTGGCTGAGTTTTTCCAGGAACTCGGCGTTGCTCTTTGACTTCCTCATGCGGTCGAGGATTCGTTCCATAGCTTCGGCGTAGTTGGCCGAGTCTGAGGAAATCATGGCGGCCATGCGCCGCAGCAGCCAGGCTTTCTTTAAGGTAGGTTCGTCAAGCAGCAACTCTTCCCGGCGCGTGCCGCTGTGTTCGATGTCGATGGCCGGGAAGATACGGCGGTCGGCCAGGCGGCGGTCGAGGTGGACTTCCATATTGCCGGTGCCCTTGAATTCCTCGTAGATAAGGTCATCCATACGGCTGCCGGTATCGACAAGACAGGTGGCGATAATGGTCAGGCTACCCCCCTCTTCCGTGTTGCGGGCTGCCCCGAAGAAGTGCTTGGCGGGGTAGAGGGCAGCCGGGTCGATACCGCCGGAGAGAGTGCGTCCGCTGGAGGGCATCGCCAGGTTATATGAACGGGTGAGACGGGTGATGCCATCGAGAAGCATAACAACGTCCTTGCCGCTTTCTACCAGACGCTTGGCTCTATCCAGCGCCAGCTCGGCAACCCGCGTGTGATTCTCCACTGGCTCGTCGAAGGTGGCAGCGATTACCTCTCCCCTTACCGAGCGTTTCATATCGGTAACCTCTTCCGGGCGTTCCCCGATGAGGCAGACCATCAGGTGAATATCATTATAGTTAGTCGTTGCTGAATTGGCTATCGATTTCATCAGCATTGTCTTGCCAGCCTTGGGTGGTGAGACAATCAAGCCCCGCTGTCCCCGGCCTATAGGTGCCACCAGGTTAAGGAGGCGTGAAGAAAGGTCATTATTCGAGGTTTCCAGGTTGATTAGCTTGTCGGGAAAAGTGGGCGTGAGCGACCCGAAATGCGGCCGGCTCTTGGCAAGCTCAGGATTGATATCGTTGACAGCTTCTATCCGGAGCAGGCTGAAGTATTTCTCCCCGGCCCTGGCCGGTCTACCCTGGCCGGCGACCATATCGCCATTGCGCAGACCGAAGCGGCGAATCTGTGACTGGGAAACATAAATGTCGGAAGAACTGGGCAATAGAGAGCTATTTCTCAGAAAGCCATAGCCATCAGGCATAGTCTCCAGAATACCATTGCAGAAGGTATTGCCCTCCCGTTCCGTATATGCCTGGAGCAGGCGCATAATGATGTCCTGCTTCTTGAGTCCGCTGGAATTAGAGAGACCCAATTCTTTGGTCAAATCGAGCAGCTCGTCTTTAGTTTTTCCTTCGAGTTGCCCGATGTCCATTCTCGCGGGAGCGTTCTTGGACTCCTCTTCCAGTTGAGCGATTTCTAGTTCTTGGTTTTCGTTTTCTACCATTTCTCTCAATCAGCTTTCTCGGCAGACCTGCCCGCCGTACGAGACTTCGGCAGGCGGGCATCTTGCCGGTGAATTCGTCCCGGTCACTACCTCGAGACGTTCTTGAAATCGGCAAGGAAACGTTTATTGCCGATGTCGGTAAGCGGGTGCTGTATCATCTGCAGTAATACTTTATAGGGCATAGTGGCGATGTGGGCGCCGATTTTGGCGGCGCGGATGCAGTGCTCGGGGTGGCGGATGCTGGCGGCGATGACCTCTGTCTTTATCTCAGGATAATTCTTATAAATCTTCACGATGTCTTCCACCAATTGCATGCCGTCCTGCCCGATGTCATCCAGCCTGCCGACAAAGGGACTGATATAAGCAGCGCCGGCCCGGGCTGCCAGCAAGGCCTGATTCACTGAAAAACACAGAGTGCAGTTTACTCTTATGTTTTCCTCAGCCAGGGTGGAGATTACCTCCAGTCCTTCCAGAGTCGAAGGGATTTTTACCACGATGCATGGCGACCAGCTTGCTATCTGGCGCGCTTGCTTCAGCATGGCATCCACTCCTTCAACGGTTACCTCGGTGGAAACTGGCCCGGAGATGATAGCGCAAATCTCCTTGATAGCAGCTTCATAGTCAGTGGCTTTGGCTTGAGCCATCAGACTGGGGTTGGTAGTAATGCCGCTAATGACGCCCAGCTTGACCGCCTGCTTGATTTCTTCGATATTGGCTGTATCCAGAAAGATGCGCATTTTGGTCTCCCAGTTTACCAGGTGTTTTCTACCCGGAGGATTCCGGTAATTACTAATTTGTTGCCAGGGGCAGCGGCGGTTGGGCGCCTTCTCGCAGTACATTCTTAGCCGCGCCGATAAAGTCACGGAATAGCGGGTGGGGCCGGCTGGGGCGAGAACCGAACTCGGGGTGGAATTGGGAGCTTAACATCCACGGGTGGTCGGACAGCTCACATACCTCTACCAGCTTACCATCGGGAGAGGTGCCACTGCAAACCATTCCCGCTTTTTGAAGCTGGTCACGGAACTTGTTATTAAACTCATAGCGGTGCCTGTGGCGCTCGTGAATCAGGCTCTCGCCGAAAGCCTCACAGGCGCGGCTGCCCTCGAGCAGTTTGCACGGGTAATTGCCCAGCCGCATCGTGCCGCCCATCTCTGCTACGCCCTCCTGGTCAGCCATCAGGTCGATTACGGGGTAAGCGGTCTTGGCGTTAAACTCGGTCGAGTTTGCCTCAGGTGAGTTTAAGACGTGGCGGGCGAATTCAATTACCATAACCTGCATTCCCAGGCACAAGCCCAGGTAAGGAATCTTGTGAGTCCGGGCGTAATTAGCCGCTTTAATCATACCCTCGATGCCTCTAACTCCGAATCCGCCCGGAACGATAATACCCTGAGCTGAGCGGAGCAGGGCTTCCCCACCCTCTTTCTCGAGCGCTTCGGAGGGAATCCAGCTAATTTTGAGGTCTCGATGATGGTAAAGCGCGGCATGCTGCAGGGCTTCACGGACTGAATAGTAGGCATCTGTTAACTCGACATATTTGCCGACCAGAGCGATATTCAATGGCTCACGCGGTTCTTTAATAGAGGCGACTAAACGTTGCCATTCGCTTAAGTCGCTCGCTTCTGCCTTAATGCCCAGCTTGTCCACGATGAGCTGACCCAATCCCGCTTCTTCAAGGACCAGCGGTACCTCATAAACAGAGGGGATTGTGGTCAGTGGGATGACAGCTCTCCTCTCCACATCGCAAAAGAGCGATATTTTATCCCGGATACTTTCCGGGATGGGCAGGTCGGCTCGGCAAATAATGACGTCAGGCTGAATACCGATACGGCGCAGTTCATTCACGCTGTGCTGAGTGGGCTTGGTCTTTAATTCCTGGGTACTGGCAAGGTAGGGGAGAAGGGTGACATGGACATAGAGCACATTCTCCCGGCCGACATCGCTTCTCATTTGGCGGATGGCTTCATAGAAATGCTGCCCTTCGATATCACCCACCGTGCCGCCCACTTCTATAATCAACACCTCAGCCCGGGATTTCTCAGCCAGGGCGCTGAATCTACGCTTGATTTCATTGGTAACGTGAGGCACTACCTGGATAGTGCCTCCCAGGAAATCACCCTTTCTTTCTCTGGCGATAACGGCATTATAAATTTGGCCCGAAGTGACATTGGATTCACGGGTGAGGTCGACATCGACGAAACGCTCGTAGTGGCCTAAATCGAGGTCGGTCTCGGCGCCGTCACGGGTGACAAATACCTCACCATGCTGATAGGGTGACATTGTGCCGGGATCGACATTGAGATACTGGTCCAGCTTTTGCAGAGCTACGGTGACCTTGCGGCTTTTGAGGATGGTTCCGATTGAAGCGACAGTGATGCCCTTCCCTACTGAACTAACTACGCCACCGGTCACAAAAATATATTTTGACATACGGAAATCAAAACAAACCTTATGGATTACAAAAAAGATAAAAGCTAGCGGGTTTTTGAAAAAATGGGAAAGGAACAAGTGGTTTATTTTTATTATAAAGAAGCAAATCTGGTTTGTCAAGGCTTTGTGCCTTCAGCCTTCCGCGGAACACCTTAAATCCCTCTTGATCTCCCTTTACTAAAGGGAGATACCTGGTTCTTCCCCCCTTTGGCAAAGAGCCTGTCCCGTGCTTGACACGGGAGGGGCAAAGGGGGATTTTAAGTTAATTTTTCTAGTTTCGCAGAAGGCTAGCCTTGCGATTCTCATACTTATTGCGCATAATCCCAATTTGTGCCAACATTACATCCAACACAATGAAAACTAACCTGGGACAAATGTATGGTATCGGTATTCTAGCCTTTATCCTCTTTCTTAGCACTTTGATTGGCGTCCCTGTTTTGCCCGCATTGTCAGAGGAACTAGGTGCCAAAACGACTGAAATACCCATCGTGGTCTCCGCTGCATTAGCAACAGTAGTAGTTGTCCAGCTATTTACGGGTTCCCTTGCTGACCGTTACTCAAAACGTGTCTTAATTCTAACCGGCGCCTTAATTGGTTCTATTTCATCATTGCTTTGTGTAGTTGCTACAGATTGGACACAACTACTCATTCTTCGCATTGCTGGCGGCATTGCTGACGCCATATCAATGCCAGCTCTATTAGCGGTTACAGCATCACTCGGGAAGGCTCAACCGGGCAAATTCTTCGGAATTCTACGGAGCAGCCAAGGATTATCCTTTGCCATCGGGCCAGCATTAGGTAGCTTATTTTCTCTCGTATCTATACGTACGCCTTTTATTGCTGATGGTCTGTTTTCTCTTGTCGCATTCGTGGTAGCTACTGCGTTACTTAAAGATACGGATAAGACAAAACCCGAACACGACTTGAGGTTATTTCAGGGACTTAGCTCAGCCTTTTCTAATAAAAGAGTCTACATCTACCTGCTGATGGGTATCTCCGGGTTATTCGGCTGGGGTATCTTAGGAAGTTTTGTTCCGACAAAGGCACAGCTTCTTAGCTTGGAAGCCTGGCAGATTGGGTTAATTCTTTCAGGCGGAGCATTTATCTTTAGCTTCGTGTCATATACAGTCGGCGCTCTGTCGGATAGATTTGGGCGTAAGATATTTGGGCGATTATATACTTGACAAAGGTTTAGCTTTGTGCTATCATTATTCTTGTGAAGCTGATTTATGGTCTTTCTCATGAGCTACTTCCTTTAGTTTGTCCCTCACTTTTTTGTGGAACAACTTCCCTATTAACTTCTC
>JACPPR010000001.1 GCA_016190895.1 Chloroflexota bacterium
CATCGGGACTCCATCCAGCCTACTTTTTAGCTCTTAGCAGGATTTGCAGGAGTAAGTCCTACCACTGCACGAACATCGGCATAACAACGTGGATGTAGTTATCCACGCCGACGGGACGGATGACGCCGGGGCTGGAAGGGTTGGTCGTTTCCAGGGCTACTTTCGGCTCTTTGAGGACGCTGAGCACATCGATGAGGTACTTGCCGTTAAAGGCAATCTTGGCTTCTTCACCCTCCACGGTGGCATCGATTTCACCGACATCATCGCCGACCTCCTCGGAACGGGCGGAGACGGTCAGCTTACCCGGGGTTAGCTCGCTACCGCCGGCGACTACCAGGCGGACAATGCCGCTGCCATCGCGGGCGAAAATGGAGGCGGTGCGAGTCGCCCTGAGGAATTCGGCGACATCGACGACTACCTTGGTATTATAGCTCTGAGGAATCAACTGGGCGTACTGCGGGAAAGTGCCCTGAACCAGTTGCGAGACTAGCTCGGTATTCTTCAGCCTGAAGAGCGCCTGGCTCTTGTTGGGGTTGACTGTTATCTCGACTGCTTCTTCCCCGTCCGCCATCAGCCGGCTTAGCTCGGTCAGGATGCGGGCGGGAATAATCACCTCCGCCTTCTGGCTGACCGGGGTGGTCAGGGGCAATTTATAGACGGCTAACCTGAAGCCATCGGCTGCCGCCAGGGTGAGCAAATCTTTCTCAAACTGAGCATCGACACCGGTCAGCACCGGGCGAGACTCTTCCGAGGCAGCCGCAAAAGCCACCTGGCTGATGCCCTGGCGCAGGGCTTCCACCTCAATTTTGGTGGTAACGGTGCCATCGACGGTGGGGATGGGTGGGAAGTCCTTGGCATCGACGCCGCTGATACGCGCCTCGAACCGGGCGCATTTCAGCTCTAAGGTTTTTGTCTTGACAGAAAGGTTAATATCGATTTTCTCATTGGGCAGGGAATTAACGAACTCGGTAAGCAGGCGGGCGGGCACGGTGATAGCCCCCTCTTCTTCCACTTTGGCGCCTACCCAGTAAGTAATAGCCATCTCCAGGTTAGTGGCAACCAGCTTGAGGCGAGACTGATCGGTGGCGATAAGGACATTATTGGTGATTGGTAAGGTTGTCCTGGCAGCGACTGCCCGCCCGACGATAGCCAGCCCCTTGCTAAGGTTTTCCTGAAGACAAGATAACTTCATGGCTCATCCTCCAATGTTACTGTCCTTCATACGTAGGAAGGACGTGCGGTGAAAAGAGTATATACCAAAAGAGGGTGGCATTCAATAGTCTGGAAGCGTTAAAAACCGAAGCTCAAATATCAAATCAAGCCCAAAAATCAAATCGCTAAAGAAGGATAACCTCAGAATAAGTAGTTTTGGCATTTAAGCATTTGGATTTTATTTGGTATTTGGGCTTTGACATTTGGGTTTTTACAGGATATTATCAAGCTGCTCGACACCGTAATATCAGAGAACAGCGATGAATTTTGTCGAAAAACTGGCCAGCGCCGCCAGAAAGAACCAGAGCCTGCTGTGCGTCGGGCTTGACCCCGACCCGAAGCTGATGCCCGAGAAAATCGGCATCTTTGAATTCAATAAGGCGATTATCGATGCCACCTGCGACCTGGTCTGCGCCTATAAACCCAACTTCGCTTTTTATGAAGCCCTGGGCAATGAAGGGTTGGAAGCCCTGAAACGCACAGTGGATTACATCCCCGAAGCCGTACCGGTGATAGCCGATGCCAAGCGGGGCGATATCGGTAATACGGCGAAAGCCTATGCCGAGGCTATTTTCGGCCATTTTAGGTTCGATGCGGCTACAGTCAGTCCCTACCTCGGCTTCGATTCCCTGGAACCGTTTATACAGTACCCGGAAAAGGGGGTCTTCATCCTCTGCCGGACCTCTAACCCCGGCGCCGTCGATTTTCAGTCGCTCATGTGTGAGATGGGCAAAGAGAAGCACCCGCTTTTTGAGATAGTCGCCCGGAAAGCCGATGAGTGGAATACCCGCGGCAATATCGGGTTGGTGGTGGGCGCTACCTACCTCGAGGAGTTGAAGCTGCTCAGGCAAACCTACCCGGAAATGCCCTTTTTGATTCCGGGCATTGGGGCGCAGGGGGGTGACCTGACCACGACCGTCCGCTACGGGGTTGACGTTAAAGGGGAGAGAACAATCATCAACTCGTCGAGGCAAATCCTGTACGCCTCAAAAGAGAAGACCTTTGCCGTCGAAGCCCGGCGGGTTGCCCTGACCATGCGGGAACAGATGAACCGGGAACTGGCCGGCCAGAAAGGGTAGAGACGGGAAAAAGCTTCTCTTCTTCCTCTCCCCCTTTGAAAAAGGGGGATTAAGCGGACTCTCTTATATCTTAAATCCCTCTCAGGGGGATTTTCTTTATGTCCTGATTTTTTCAGTCTCCCTTTATGAAAGGGAGAAGAAACGACCTAAACCTGTTCTTTTCAACTTGCTACCCGGCTGCCTTTGGTAAAAGAAAGCTGAAAGCACTGCCCTTGCCCTCGGCGCTCTCCGCCCACACCCGCCCTCCCTGTGCCTCCACCAGTTGCTTCACGATGGCCAATCCCAGCCCCGAGCCGCCCGTGCTGCGGCTGCGGGAGCGATCGACCCTGTAGAAGCGGTCGAAGACGCGGGGCAGGTCTTCTGCCGGGATGCCGGTGCCATTGTCTATAACGGAGACGGCAACGCCCTCGCCGGAGTCTGTCAGCTTCACTGTAATCTTGCCTCTTTCAGGGGTAAAGTGTAAAGCATTGCTGAGTAAGTTTCGAAGTACCTGGGCGGTGCGGTCGGGGTCTACCCATACTTCTGGCAAGTTATCCGGCGCTTCGACTGACGAGGTGATATTTTTGGCCGCTAGCTGTGTCTGGAAACCATCGAGAACCTGACGGGTGAGACTCTTCAGGTCGGTATCCTGGGGTTGAAATCCGAGCTGTCCGCCATCGGCCAGTGACAGGGTGCGCAGGTCTTCCACGAGGCGGGCGAGGAGCAATGTCTCCTGATGGATGGAAGCCAGATTTTCCGGGCTTGCCTCCAGGACGCCGTCCTGCATGGCTTCGATATTGCCTTGCAGAATGGACAGAGGAGTTCGCAACTCGTGGGCGATATCTGCCACCATATTCTGCCGCAACTGCTGGTCGCGGCTTAAAGTCGCTGCCATCCAGTTGAAGGACTCGCCCAGCCGGGCCAACTCTCCCGAACCGCGCACTGTTACCCTTTGCTTCAGGTCGCCCCGAGCCACCTGCCCCGCCGCATTGGTCACCTCATCCAGCGGGGCGACAATCTGCCGGGTGAATAGATAGCCCAGAAAGAGAGCTAAAGCCACCCCGGAAAGTCCGGCCAGCCAGAGGGTACGTTCCAGACTGTCCAGAAAATCTCTTGCCGCCTGAGCAAAGGGGGGTATGCCCATCATCCCGCCCATCATGCCGCCCCCCATCATTTGCTCCATAGCTTCCACATCACTGATGAAGTTGCTGAACTCGCTGGAGGTAGAACGGTAAGCCAGCACTGCCACCAGAACAACTCCCAGGACTGCTGCCAGAAGGAAGGCGATGGTGAGCCTGACCGACAGACGAGATAAAATTGGCATTCTAGGCATGGTCAGGCTCCTTGATTTTATAGCCGATTCCGTAAACGGTTAAGATGCCGCAACCCTCGCCGGCGCCGGCGGCAGCCATTTTATGCCGCAGGTTCTTGATATGGACGTCTATGGTGCGCTCGTAGCCCTCATAGCTCTCTCCCAGAGCCGAGTCCAGCAACTGCCCCCGCGACAAAACACGTCCTGGAACGCGGGCCAGGGCGGCCAGAATACGGAACTCGGCCGGAGTAAGAGCGAGAAGTTGTCCGTGGCAGGTAGCCTCAAAGCGCCCCTCGTCCATCACCAGTTCACCCAGAGTCAGGCGTGCCGCTGGAGTGCCCGCTGCCTCGGCAGGGTGACTTCGCCGCAGAACTGCCCGGATTCTGGCCACCAGTTCCCTGGGGCTGAATGGCTTGGTGATGTAATCGTCGGCGCCCAACTCCAATCCCACCAGTTTATCGATATCCTCATCCCGTGCCGTCAGCATTATGATTGGGACTGATGAAGTGCGCCGGATTTCACGGCAGACTTCCAGTCCATCTATCTTGGGTAGCATCAGGTCGAGAACAATCAGGTCCGGAGATTCGCGCCGGAAAGCTTCCAGACCCTGTTGACCGTCGGTAGCTTCGATAACCTGGTAGCCTTCCCGTTCGAGGTACGCGCGCACCAGGCTCAGGATTTTCTTCTCATCATCCACTAACAGGATTTTGCCTTTGGACATTGCCATCTTCAGCTTTCCTCAGATACACAATACAATAACCTCTTCGGCTCTGTAAAATGAGAGCGGCCTGGGTGGGTAACCCGGGCCGCTCTGCGAATAGGGTTAACCGATTTCTATTACCAGTTTCCCATCATGCCGCCGCGTCCACCACCCATCATACCGCCGCCCATCATGCCGCCGCCACCCATCATGCCGCCTGCGCCACCCATCATACCACCGTTGCCACCCATCATCCCGCCAGGAGTGGTGCCGTCGCCGCCGTATTCATTATGCAGCTTTTGCATCGCCTCGTAATCACCATCGATGCAAGCCTGCTTCATATCCGCCCAGGTACTAGTATCGGTATCCGGGGGAGCCGTCGGCTCCTGAGCGAAGACCGTGGTCGTTCCGAGAGCGACGACCAGTAACCCTGCCAGCATTAAGACTACCAACCAAACTTTCTTCTGCATTTCCAACCTCCATTTTTTCTTTTTCTGAGCCTCTGCTCTTTACTATTAGAATAACAGGGCAATGTGAAGAGAATGTGAAGATAGGATAGAGATAATATGTTTTTGGAAGTCGGGAGAAGTTGAGAGAAGTGAGGGCGTTTAACAACCAACTCTGTCATTGCGAGACCATTCCGCCGCAGGCGGAAGGCGAAGCAATCTACATAAATCTATTGAGATTGCCACGGGGCGGAGTTTACACTGACCCTGAACGTAGTGAAGGGGAATGTGCCCTCGCAATGACATCGTAAACGTCCTCAGAAGTTGGGATTTGGGATTTGTCCAAGTTGTGTTATAATGTTGCGGTTTGTGCTCGATGAGCTAATAGGATTCCGGAGGTGACTATGACGGATTTAGCTTTTGGTCTGACTATGACCGTCCTGGGAATGGGAATTACCCTGCTGACTCTCTTGTTATTGACTCTGGTTATCCGCCTCTTGAACAGGCTCTACCCCTTCCAAAAAGAAGAGGAGAAGAAGAGCTAGGCATTATACAGTCCTGGACATGAGTTAAAAGGAGTATTTATGGATATTTTTCTATCGGCTCTTTCCGCTTTTACCCAGGGTTTTGCCAGCCTTACCTGGCAGGCCGTTGTCATGATTATCTTGGCTTCTGCCCTTCTCTACCTGGGCATCGGCCGGAAAATCGAACCTCTTCTTTTGGTCCCTATCGGCTTCGGCGTATTGCTTGCCAACCTGCCTCTTGCCAATTTGGCAGCGCAGGATGAAGGCGGTGTCATAAACATACTCTACGAGGCCGGCATCCTTACAGAATTGTTTCCGGTTCTGCTCTTTATCGGGCTGGGCGCCATGATAGATTTCGGCCCCATGTTGGCGAATCCCGCCGTTCTTATCTTCGGGGCGGCCGGCCAGTTCGGTATTTTCCTGACCCTGCTCCTGGCGCTGGCATTAGGATTTCCTCGCGAACAGGCGGTTTCGATAGCGGTCATCGGAGCTATGGACGGTCCGACGGCTATATTCGTGACCTCTAAGTTGGCCCGTGAACTGTTACCGGCGATATCTATTGCCGCTTATTCCTATATGTCCCTGGTGCCTATTATTCAGCCCCCTATTATGAGATTTATGACCACGAAAAAGGAGCGCGCCACGCTAATGGCGACGGGTGAGAAAAAGGTTTCCCAGAAAGTGAAGATTCTCTTTCCGATTGTGGCCGCCGTATTGACCATACTCATCGCTCCGATGGGGGCTCCTCTGATGGGCATGCTCATGTTCGGCAATTTGATGAGGGAATCCGGGGTACTCAAGAGACTGGTGGACGTTTCCGAAGGCGCTCTGGCTAATGTAGTCACTCTCTTCCTTGGACTGACCATCGGCGCCTCGATGCTGGGCGGCAACTTCTTGAGATGGGAGACAATACTTATCTTCATCCTGGGTTTGATGGCGATATCGCTCGATACGGTAACCGGGGTATTGCTTGGCAAACTGATGCGGGTACTGACCAAGGGCAAAATAAACCCCTTGATCGGCGCCGCCGGCACTTCGGCTTTCCCGATGTCTTCTCGCGTGGTGCAGAAAGAGGGTCAGAAAGCCAATCCCAGGAGCTTCTTGCTCTGGCATGCCATCGGCGCTAATACCGGCGGGCAAATCGGCTCGGTAATGGCCGCGGCCGTTATGCTGGCGATTATGGCTGGACTGGCATAATCTTAGTTAATTCTCTTTCTATCGTCTGGACATTGGGGAAAGCGCCAATCATTTTGAAGCGGATTATGCCATCCTTATCGATAAAGAACGTAGTCGGTATGCCCGTGATTGCGTTCGCTTTGGTTAGCTTCAGACCTTCATCCAATGGTACAATCAAGGATAGGTTGAGTTCACTCATAAACTTCCTTACTGTCTCCGGATTCTCGGTCACGGTTGGAGTTCGAGTGCCTATAAGGTCGACCGCCAGCACAACTAACCCGCTGTCTTTATATTTATCCTGCACTTGCTGAAGAAACGGCATTTCCAACTTGCACGGCACACACCAGGTCGCCCAGAAGTTGAGCAGTACCGGTTTGCCCCGTAGACCGCTCAGTGAAACGTTGTCTCCCGTTAGGGTTTGGAGTTCAAAGTCGATTGCACGGTTGCCGACATTAAAGCCCTCTTTGATAACTGGAGTAGGAGCTGGCGCGGTTACTGGTGGTGGCGTTGGTTCCGGGAAAGGCGGCGTGGGGGTGGGGGCAGGTTCGGCCGGAGCAATTGCCGGGGGGCTTGATGGAATGGACGATGGCTCAAGCTGGCTGACAGCCGGAGGGGGCGGGCTCTGTTCGCTCGCCGGTGCAACAGACTTGCAGGCGCTAATTAATAAAATTGCCAGTAGCAGCATTATGAGTAGTTTTGCCTTAGTCATCAGACATCCCCCTAAAATGATTTTACGCTAAAATTGACCGGGAAGCCAACTGAGGTTATCTGTCAGGATAAGCGTTCCCATAGTGATGAGCACCAAGCCGCTGGCTACATATAGCCAGGTAGAATAGCGGCGGATTTTTTTTAGGAACGGGGAAAAGAAGTCGAAGGCAATCCCCACTATGAGGAATGGTAAGCCCAGCCCCAAGGAATAAATTGCCAGCAGATAAGCTCCCTGCCAGGCTGTTTGAGATGTGCCGGCGAGTACCAGAATGCCGCCGAGTACCCAGCTCGTGCAGGGTATCCAGGCTACCGGGAAAGCGGCGCCTACCAGGAAAGAGCGGAGGTGGCTGCTCCTGGCTTGCGTTGACAGCTTGAGACGCGCTTGAAAATTCAGCCAGGGTATTTTCAAGGAAGCCAGCATGGTTACCCCCAGTACGATTAACAGAACCCCGGAAATCTGACGGATTTGCGACAGGCGGCTGAGTAAAGCGGCGCCTAACAATCCCGAACCTGCCCCCCAGAGTGTAAAGACTGTGGAAAAGCCGAGGACGAAGCTTAAGGCATGCAGAAAAATGGGCAGGCGCCGCCTAGCCCTGTCTTCAAAAATCTCCGGGCCGGCCAAGCTGCCGAGGTACACCGGTATCAAAGGCAAGATGCAGGGCGAGAGGAAAGATAATAGACCGTAACCAAAGGCGACAAAGATTGATAACTGCATACTTCTCCCGATTTATCGCTGACCTGAAAACCACAGCCTGATGAACGCAGTGATTGGGAAATCAAGTTATGATTATCTCATAAACAATACGGGGCTTTCCAGCCTGAGTACTCCGGAAAGCCCCGTTCATTGGCTAAGAACCCCACTCCGCACATCCTTTATTGTGCTGCATAACTACGGATTAGTCTGGTGAGTGACGTCCAGGTAAACCAGGTCGCCAGCCTCATTTGTGAAAAACATAACTTCGCATGTTGTCAGCGTAGCGCCATGTTCGGTAGCGTCAAGGATATCTTGAAGGCTGCAGACCTTGCCATCCAAGAAAGAACCGGTCTCAGCATCGACTTCGAAAGTGCGCTCGCCTTTGTCCGTCTGGATAGTAACGGTCGACTTTTGAATATCGACTTTTTCAACCGTACCGGTGCCTATGGTAAGTTTGGGTGGACTGGCGATATCGATGTAGACCGCCTTACCCTCCTCATCAGTGCTGGCGATAACGGTGCATTCCAACGGTTCTGCCGAAGGCATCTCTTCGTTGGCTTTGACCAGGGCATTTAACAGTTCCAGGCTGCAGGCGACTCCTCCAACGAGAAGTCCGGTCGTCGGGTCAACATCAAAAACTTTGTCCCCTTCAGCCGTCTTCACGGTTACCGTGGATTCTTTGACATTGACATCGCTGATAGTGCCTCTAAATGACTCGGCCTTCGGTGTGATACGGTAGACATTCACAGCGGCTACTTCGCCAAACTCGTCATATACCACCGTGCAGTCGAAGTCTCCGCCGCTAGCTTCCAATTCAGCCAGTTGCTCGAGTGTGCAGGTCTGACCCTGAAGGGTGAGGGCGGTCTGGGGCCCGATTGTAAAAGTCTGCGGACCTTGAGGAGTTGTTACAGTGATAGTAGATTTTTCAGGGCTGACCGCAGTGAGCGGACCCTCCGCTACCTTGGGTGGTGCAGCTGGGGTCGTTGTCGCCGGGGGTGTGGTGGGCGCCGCTGGCTTGGCACAGCCGGCGATTACCAGCGCCAGCGCGAGCAAGGCTATCCCAACTACCCATAGAATTTTCTTCATCGGTCTCCTCCTTCATACAACATAATATCTTATTAATTGAATTATCGCATATGGATAATTTAATAAATCCAACAAACGAGCGCGGGAAATAACATTTTTATTATATTTTCCCCTGGCTGCTATTCCGCCGACAGTCTGTTTAAGCTGTCTTCGAATGCCTGTTCGCTCGGGAAAGCCCCGGTAATTTTTTCCCGGATGACTCCGTTCTTGTCAATCAGAAAGTTTGTCGGTGTGGACTTGATGCCGTAGCTCTTAGTTACGGCCATGCCGTTATCCAAGAGTACCGGAAAGGTATACGTGTTTTTCTGCATAAAATCCGCCAGATTATCCGGGGTTTCCGTTGACCTCGAGCCGATGATATCGATGGTAAGCACTACGAGGTCTTTATCCTGGTGTTTATCGTATGTCTGCTGCAGAAAGGACCTTTCTGCCCGGCAGAACGGTCACCACGTTGCCCAAAAATTGAGCCAGACCGGTTTGCCTCGAAAATCGCTCAACGATACCGTCTTTCCATCGAGGTTGGTGAGCGTGAAGTCGGGTGCCAGGTTGCCGGTCCCGGTGCCGGTGGTAGGGGCTGGCGGCGCTGGAATCGGCGTGGGCAACGCCACTGCCGGAGGCGCCGGGGTTATCTGGTCAGGGGGCGTTCCGGCTGGCTGGCCCGTTTGACCAGCTTGACCGCCGCAGGCAGACAGCAACAGAAGTAAGATGAGTGTGCTTAGAGCAACAATAAGCGACTTCTTTATCATCATGTTCCTCTGAGCAAAGCTTTATGAGCAAGTATGTTATGATGATAATATAGTCTCAAATTCTCCGATATGATAAATGTCACGTTCCGACTACTGAGGTTTGTGGAGGCAGCAGTATGAAGAACTTCATTCAAAACCGCTGGGTCTGGCTCACCTTGAGGTTGCTCGTGGGCGGATTATTTATGTTTACGAGCATACCAAAAATTGCCGATATCAACGGCTTTATTGAAATAGTTACCGGATACGGCATCTTGCCTGCCGCTTTAGCCCGGCTCGCTGGCACAGCGCTGCCCTTTGTCGAACTTTATCTCGGTATCTCTTTCCTGCTAGGGGTTTTCGTGCGTCTCTCGGCAGCCGTTACCATACCGTTGTCTGCCAGCTTCGGATTCGCCGGAATTTACGCCTTGGTGGTTGGCGGCGGCATAGTCTGTGGGTGTTTCGGTACATGGCTCCAAATCAGTCACCAGGCGTCCATGGCAATCGACGGCGTCATGCTGGTATTATCCCTGGCGCTTGTTACACAGAGAGAGAAGAACTTTCTGATTCTGGGACAGATGTTCGATAGCATCAAACCTGACTTCCGCGCTCAAAGAAGCAAGCTCTACAATGCGAGCTTGTTTGCGAGTGTCGTGCTGGTCGTAGCAGTAATTACAGGAATCATCTTCGCATTGAAATGAGAGGGATTGAGATAGTTTAGCCCTTCCCGAAAAATTGACCTTCACCTACGGCTGGTTTATAATATATGTGTCTAGAGTAATCTAAGAGGTTCAGAGAGGCCGTCTTTATTGCACGAGTCTTGCGCTGTTGTTGGGATATATTCTCCCGGTGAGGATGTAGCCCGTCTTACCTTCTTCGCTCTATTCGCCCTCCAGCACCGTGGTCAGGAGAGCAGTGGTATTGCCACCGCCGATAGCGATGGCATCCAGATTCATACCAATATGGGTCTGGTGACCCACGTGTTTAATGAGGATGTCCTGAGCCGTCTCACCGGCCATATCGCCATCGGTCATAACCGTTACTCCACCAGCGGTTCCAGCCAGATATGCAACGCTCAACCTATAGTCGTAGGAACAGGTGCGGAGACTATCACCATCGCCCACAATGGCAATATCGTTAACGCCAAGCACCTTTATGAAGAGCTCTCCGCCCAGGGCTACACTTTCAAAAGCTCCACGGACACCGAAGTTATCGCCAATCTCATTTTATCTGCGCCCGACAAAGACCTGGTAGACAAGATTAGATATGCCATGCACCGCCTTCAGGGCGTCTATTCTCTGGCCATTATGACCAAAGACCGCCTGTTCGGCGTGCGCGACCCTCTCGGTATGCGCCCGCTCTGCCTGGGGAAGATTAATGGAGGCTGGATTATTGCTTCGGAAACCTGTGCCCTCGACCACATCGGCGCTAATTTCATCCGCGAGGTCGAGCCTGGCGAGATAATTTCCATCGGCAAAGACGGACTGAAGAGCTACCCGGAAAAATCGGATAAGGAAGCTCTCTGTATCTTCGAGTATATCTATTTCGCCCGCCTGGATAGCGTTATCAACGGCCGCTTGCTCTATCAGTCGCGGCGGGCGATGGGCGCCGGATTAGCAGAGGAGCATCCTGTAGATGCCGATTTGGTCGTCGGCGTCCCTGATTCAGCCATAGCTGCCGCTTCTGGCTATGCTCAGAAATCCGGCATACCTCTGGCGGAAGGTCTGGTGAAGAACCGCTATGTCGGCCGCACTTTTATCGAGCCTGACCAGCGTATCCGTGACCTTGGCGCCAAGCTCAAATATAACCCGATGCCTCAGGTGCTGGAAGGTAAACGAGTCGTGCTGGTCGATGATAGTATTGTCCGCGGCACTACCACGCCTCACGTTATCAAGCTGCTGAAAAAAGCCGGGGCGAAAGAGGTGCACATGCGTATTGTTGCACCCCCCATCCGCTACCCCTGTTTCTTCGGCGTCGATATGGCTACCTACCGTGAGCTACTCGCCGCCAAGAAGACCGTTCCGGAGATTAGGGACCTTATCGGCGCCGATTCGCTGGGCTATCTCAGTGTCGAAGGCCTGATTAAAGCGGTCGGTCTACCGAAAGATAATTTCTGCCTGGCCTGCTTTACCGGCGATTACCCGATGCCGGTGCAGATTGAGATGGACAAACTGGAATTGGAATCCGTCGCAGTCAGCAAGCAGGGAAATCTTGACATAAAATAACGTTACTTCGATAATATTCATTATGTGTAGGGGCGGGTCTGAGACCCGCCCGCCCTTTTTCTTGGCATAGACTCTCCCTTACTGTTATAATACTGGTTCAATACCTCAAGGCAGGGCAAAATGAAAGTAGATTTCTCTAAGCTAGACAGAGCGTTTAACCCCAGACGTTTTGTTGTGATTGGCGACCGGGCAAAGGGCCGCTGGCTGAATGTCGGGAAAGAATACCAGGGCGAGCTTTATTCCGTCCAGTTGAACCCGGAGACGGCTAAAGCCATCGAGGAATCCGGGATAAAGAACTATACAAGCCTTCTTGATGTCCCCGGGCCGATAGACCTTGTTATTGTCACCGCTCCTCGCAAGGCGGCTCTCCAGATTGTGGAAGATTGCATCCGCAGGGGGGATGTGGGCGCGCTCCATTTCTTCACCGCCGGCTTTTCCGAGACTAGCACCGAGGAAGGCGTCAATCTCGAAAAAATAATTACTGAAAAAGCTAAGGCTGCCAACCTTCACCTCATCGGACCAAACTGTATGGGTATCTATAATGCCAGGGTCGGCCTGGGGCAGAATGTCTGGCCCTATACGGGCTTTGCCGCCCCGATATGTTTTATTTCCCAGAGCGGCACCCATGCCACGACCTTCGGTCAGCATGCCTATCTGCAGGGGATGGACGTCAATAAGGAGATTAGCTTCGGTAACGGTCTGGTTCTCGATTCCGCCGATTTTCTGGAATACTTCGATTATGACGCTGAGATTAAAGTCATCGGGATGTATCTGGAAGGGGTGCGGGATGGTAAACGCTTCCTCAAGATATTGAAGAAAGTGGCCGCCCACAAGCCAGTCGTCATCTGGAAGGGCGGGCGTACCGAGGAAGGCGACCGTGCCATCGCTTCCCACACTGCTTCCCTGGCTGTGACCCATGCTGTTTGGACGGCGGTGGTGCGGCAGTGCGGGGCCGTTCCTGTAAGCAGTATGGAAGAGCTGATTGACACTATGAAAGCCCTCCTCTATTTCCCACCGGTTTTCGGTGATAGAGTGGGCATCGTCGGGGGTTCGGGGGGACCCTCGGTAGCCATCGCCGATACTTTTGCTGAAGCCGGACTCAAAGTGCCCCGGCTGACCGAAGCCTCCTATACTGAGCTGGCCTCGTTTTTCAGCCTGATTGGTGGCGGTTACCGTAACCCCGTGGACACGGGCAATGCTAACCGACGGGAGATAAAGCGCATTATGGAGATTCTGGCGCGGGATGCCAATACCGATAATCTGGCGCTGCTGACCGGCTCCCGCTGGGGGATGATGGCAACGCCCGAGACTGACATTACCTTACTGGAAGAGACCTGCAAGATGACGCCGAAACCGGTGATGGCGATTGTTTCCTACGTGACCCCGGATGAGATGAAGGAGTCACAAATAGCTACCAAGAAATTCCAGGAAAAGGGCGTGGCGGCCTTTCCCTCGATGGAGCGCGGCGCCCGTGCTCTGCAAAATGCCCTGGATTATTACCGGCACAGGAACAGGATTGCCGACTGACCTTCCCCATCTGGTGGCACAGGCGTCCCCGCCTGTGCGATACCGAAAGATGACAGGCTTCTAGCCTGTGTTTGACTCCCAGTCTTTACGGAAGACCTCCATCAGCATAAAATTGAAGCCGTCCCGGCTGATTTGCCCGCATTGTTTGAAACCGCATTTTTGAAAACACTTCTGCGCCCGGGCGTTCCAATCCAGAGTCTTCAGGTGCACACGGTTCACTTTCATCTGCTGGAAAACGTGTTCCAGCAGGGCTTCTATCACGTCGACTCCGTAACCCTTACTCCAGTAGTTACGGTCGCCAATCATAATGCCCAGCTCCACCTCCCCCCGGCTCCTGTCCAGGTTGTAATAGGAACAATTGCCGATGTGCTTCCCATCCAGCGTATCTACGGCGAACTGGCGGCTGGTGGTGCGGGGTGTGCGCAGGTCCCACGTGTAGTCCATGAGGTACTGGGAATAGGAGATATTCATTACCGGCGCAGCATCCAGCTCGGCTAGCTCCGGGTCCGTCTCCCAGGAGTAGTCGTCGAAGGCATCGGAAGGGTCCTTGTCCCGGAGTTTAATTCTTCTGGTCATTTTCTTAGAGTCTTCTAAACCTACCACTTGCGCCACCTTGTATCAGATTTTGGCCTTTTGCATTTAGTCTTTGTGGTGTTTATGACCTCTCCCTCTAACCCCCCTCTCCGTTGACGGAGAGGGGCAGGGGTGAGGTTTACAGGAAAGATAATGGGTTTTCCTTCGTTTCCATATCGCTGAGGGCTTGCTCTGCCGCCTCGCGGATGGCCTCATCACGGCTCTCGAGGCATTGTTTCAGGCACTTTTCTGTGCCTGGGTAGTACCTATCTTGCCCAGTGCCTGGATAGCTGCCAGCCGGACATCGGCATCGGAGTCTGCGACCAGTTCGGCCAGGGCCGGTACGGCGGCGGCCTCCTCGAATTCTCCGCAAGCCCCGCAGGCTTCGTAGCGCATCTCGGCGTCAGGGCTGGTCAGTTCTTTAAGCAGTACCGGCAGCCAGGCGCTGTCCAGACTTTTCCCCATAGCGTGTATGGAGCTGACCTTCAATCTGGGGTCGAGGCTTTGGTAAGCCTCTGTTATCGCTTCTTTTACCTCAAGAAGGCTGAGCGGGGCAGTTGCCTCGAGGGCGCGGCGGCGCACCTCTATCGGCCGGTTCTTGTCATCGATGATTCCTAGCAAAACTTTCTGCAGTCTATCTCTGTAGCCCGAGCGTAGCTTGTTGTGCTCGGCGAGGAGGACGAATTTGCCCAGGGCTAACGCCGATGCTGATTGAACCTGCTCGGAACTGTCCTTCTCAAGCAGGTTTATTAGCGGCTCGATTAGCGAGGTTTCTTCGTTTTCCCAGAGGCCCTCGATAGCCTGGCTCCGCACCTCGACATCAGGGTCTTTCAGAAGATACTTGAAGATGCTGTCGAAGTTGAGTTCGAGGTTGTCCTCGGCAAGCTCTACCAGCCGGTGCACAATCTGACGCCGCCGTTGCGTTTCGATGTCCGGCCAGGTGGCTTTCAGTAGTTCCGTTTCTGCCTGGTTGAGGCTGGTTAGCTCGCTCAGACTGGCATTGAGTAATGGCTCGCTGCTGTCAGCTAAATGAGCGATGGCGTCTTTGACTGCTGCTGGTATCGTGGGTTCCATAGCGCTAGTTTTCCTCGCCCTCTTCCC
>JACPPR010000031.1 GCA_016190895.1 Chloroflexota bacterium
CGTTTGAACTTTTCGATTCAGTCAAAGCTGATTGAAGCACCGGATATCAAAAAAGTGCGGGAGTATGTCGCGGACCTCCAGTCGCTACTTGTTTCATCGCCAATTGTTGAACAAAAATCATTTCTTAAGGCATTCATTAAGTACATCGTAATTGGATCAGAGCAAATGACCATTAACTACACGCTGCCTATGGACGCGGCAGGCACTACTGGGGACGTGACAGGAGTTCTACCTTTTATCATTCATGGTGAGCCGTACAGGTCTCGAACCTGTGACCACCTGATTAAAAGTCAGGTGCTCTACCAACTGAGCTAACGGCCCACACAGTAGTAAAGTCTAACAAATCCTGACTGCTGACGCAACCTCCGGGGCAAAGTCCAAGTAACGAAGCCCAAATGCCCAATGATATTCTGAAAACGTTTAATAAGGTGACGACATATCGACGAAAGTCAGTATCCGGAATATGTGAGCCGTATTCGTAGGCTTGGTTTACTGGATTCCGTGTCAAGCCCTGTCCCGTACTGGATACGGGAACGGAATGACGAGCGGGTTATCGCTAAACCCATCATTCTGTCATTTGCTTATTTGGATTTTATTTTCCCTTTGGATTTTGACACTTGGATTTGTTGATGGTTTAGGACGTTGCCTTTACAAACCCGTTGTTGATACTGTATCCTTAGCGTTGAAATAGGTATCAGGAGTAATGCAGGTTGTATCAGGCGCCGCGCGGAACTGTCGATATTTTGCCCCAGGAGCAAGCCTACTGGCGTTATGTGGAGCAGAAGGCGGCTCATATCTGCCAGCTTTACGGCTATGAGCGTATCGATACTCCCGCCATCGAGGATGCCGGGCTTTTTAATCGGAGCGTCGGTGAGGGGACCGATATCGTCGATAAGGAGATGTATACCTTCGATGACAGGGGCGGGAACAAGCTGGCGCTGGCGCCGGAAGGCACCGCCTCCGTCTGCCGCGCCTACCTGGAACACGGAATGCAGAATCTGCCCCAGCCGGTAAAGCTGTATTACATCTCCTCGATGTTCCGTTATGAAAGGCCGCAGGCAGGCCGCTACCGCCAGCACCGCCAGTTCGGCTGCGAGGCAATCGGCAGCGATGATGCGGCTCTCGATGCCGAAGTTATCGATACTGCCTGGCAATTCTACCTGTCGATGAATATCAGCCAGCTATTCCTGGCCTTGAACAGCATCGGCTGCAAGGAGTGCCGGCCGGTCTATCTGAATGCCCTGAGAGAGCATTATGTTCAGCACGGCGATAAAATTTGCGTAGATTGCAATGTGAGGCTGGTGAAAAACCGGATGCGTCTGCTGGACTGCAAAAAGCCATCCTGCCAGCCGGTGGCCGATACGGCTCCGAAGAGTGTCGATTACCTCTGTCAGCCGTGCGCCGAGCACTTCGACAAGTTGCAGAGATACCTGGGTTTGCTCGGCATTCCTTTCGGAGTGAACCACCGCCTAGTGCGCGGGTTCGATTATTACACGAGGACTGTTTTTGAAGTGCAGCCCCAGGGTGGGGGCAGCCAGGGCAGCCTGGGGGGTGGCGGCAGATATGACGGGCTAATCGAGGAGCTGGGGGGTAAGCCGACCGCGGCGGTCGGCTTCGGCCTCGGCATCGACCGGATAATCCTGCAGTTAAAAGAGCAGAAGATAGATGTCTCTCCTCTTGCCAAACCGCGGGTCTTTGTGGCCTTTCTAGGCGACGCCGCCAGGGATGAGGCGATAAAGCTGGCGGCCAGTCTGAGACGGAATGGCATCGGGGTAATTCAGGCAATCGGCAGCCGGAGTCTGAAAGCCCAGTTAAGGCAGGCGAACAGCCTGGCTATCAGCCGGGCGGTAATCATCGGCGAGGAAGAGCTTAAAGCGGGTACCGTGATTTTGAGGGATATGACCTCAGCCAGCCAGCAGACGGTGCCCATTGCGCGGCTGCCTGAATTGTTGAAGTAGATACCTACTTGTTTGAATCCATGCTCTTCGTGAGACTACCCCTCACCTTAATCCTCTCCCGCAAGGGGAGAGGAAACATGGTAGTGCACTTCGCAGGTTAGTAGCCCTCTGAGTAGTAACTATGCGCTACGCAATTATCAGTGATATCCATGCCAACCTGGCGGCTTTTAAGGCGGTTCTGGAGGATACCAAAGGGCAGGGAGGGGTGGATAAGGTCTGGTGTTTGGGAGATGTCGTTGGCTACGGTCCCGACCCGCACGAATGTATCGAAACTCTGCGCCGGCTCGACCACATTTGTGTTGCCGGTAACCACGACCTGGCGGCAATAGGCAGGATAGATACCAGTGAATTTAACCCGGAAGCGGCGGCGGCCTGTGAATGGACGGCCAAGCAGCTAAGCGCCCCGGACATGACATATCTGGAAAAGCTGCCTCTTGTAATCGAGCTTGCCCTGAGCGGAGTCGAAGGGGAGGGCGATTTTACTCTGGTACACGGCAGCCCCCGAGACCCGGTCTGGGAGTATATAACGTCCACCAGCCAGGCGAGAGAGAATTTCGCTTTCTTCAAGACCCGCTTTTGCCTGGTAGGGCATTCTCACGTGCCACTTGTGTTTACCTCCGAGGCAGGCGGCGACTTTTCCGGCAGGCGGTTCTTGACTGACATCAAGCTTCTCCCAGGCCGGCCCATCCGCCGTAGTCTTGACGCAGGCGGGGACAGAATGATTATCAACCCGGGTGGGGTGGGACAGCCCAGAGACGGCGACCCTCAAGCCAGCTATGCCCTATATGACAGCGAGACCAGATTGATGGTTCTCCGCCGGGTTCCTTACGATATCCGGTCTACTCAGGACAGGATGGCGGCACGGGGATTACCGGAAAGCCTGGTACGCAGGTTGAGCTACGGAATGTAAACTTTACTGGCGGGTTTGAAACCCGCCAGTTATAAAAAGACTGTTTGTACGCCGGCTAGCCTAGTTTCTTGGCGCACTCCCGGCAGGCGACAGTAACCGGGAAGAAACGGGTGATAACCGTCATTTCCGACAGCGATTTGGATTTCTCACAAAACTTGCAGGTGAAGGTAGCATCCTGTGTTTTCAGTGATGCCGTCTTATCTTTTTTGGCTGGCATTTAACGCTCCCTGTTGGTTTCAATATTGGCCGGTTGAAGAAGTTCTGAGGGACTAATTTTGATTAATCGGCGTCCTTAGCCGAGTCTGCGCTGGCGGTCTTGGCTTTGGCCGGGGCCGGGGTTTCAGAATCCGCCGACGCCGAGCGGCCGTGCTCACCCTTATGGTCGGTCACGTAGAATCCGGAGCCTTTGAAGATTATCGGCACTGGCGAGAAGACACGCCGGGCATGCCGGTGACAGTGAGGACATACGGCCGGGCTTGTATCGCTGAAGCTGCGCTTCTGCTCGAAACGGCAGGAGCAACCCGGGCATTCATATTCGTAGATGGGCAAACCTGTTCACCTCCTAAAAGGTAAGAAAACAATAATTTAGCACTCTCCTTTCAAGACTGCTAAATTATTTTACCTTAAGACAGAGGCGGGAGTCAAGATTTTTTCGGAGCGTATCAGTCTGGCAAAGCTCAAACGATTCTCCAGTCCCGGTAGCCCTGCTGGATGACGGCCAGGTATTCGGGAGAAGGCTTGGCCTCTTCGACCTGTATCTGCCCGCCCCGGATGTAGGTGATGGCTTCGACAGGCTGATTATCTTCGTCGAAGACGGTGACCTTCAGTCTGTTGTAACCACTCTCAAATTTATCCAATTGCCTCATACATTGCTCAGTAACATCATAAACGGCGCCGAGTACCTTTTCCCCCGTGGTGACGCGGATGCTGGCTATCGCCCCGTGCCACTGCCGGGACCAGCCGAGGAAGACCAGCCTGTAGTTGGGCAGGGTGGCTGTAAATAGCGGTTTGCTCCCCGGGCACCGTTCCCGCATTTGTTTCTGGTTCAGGTTGGAGGCATAGGCAAAGTAATACATGACCCCTATTCTACACCATACTCAGCCAAAACACTAAAATTCTAAACACTAAACAAGCTCAAAGTTCAAAACTCAAAAGTCAAAGCCAGAGCCTGAAACTGAAAGGTTTGACTGCGGTTTTGAGTTTTGATTTATGGTTTGAATTATGACCTTTGAGCTTTCAGTTTTTGGTATTGTTTCAGAATTTAGAGATTAGCATTTAGGATTTACCGGGCGTGAGTCACCGGACGAGCTGTTTAAGTCACGGGGTTGACCTTGCGCTGCAAAGGTGGTGGGTGTAAACTATAGGGTTAGATGAATTTGGTGGAAAAGGCACCCTCTTCTCTCTTTCCGGAGGATTAGTTTCCCCCTTTTATTTATCAATGTTGGGTTCTCTATCCTTGCGTGTGCGCGGGGAGAAAGCACAGGAGTTACTTAGTGGATAACTATCTAAATAAGTACGCCGGCAGGCATATGGATGCAGGTGGGAGTGAGATAGGCGGCGGTGGTTTTCGCGGCCGCGGCGCTATGCAAGGCGGCCGGCCGGCCTTTTCCCTGCGCAATCTAAGAACATTCAATTCCTTCAAGAACAGCGTCTTCCGCCTTTACTATGGCGGTATGCTCGGCCAGATGGCGGCGATGAATATGCAGATGATTGCCGGTTCTCTGCTTTTGAAGCGTCTGACCGATTCGCCCGCCTTCCTGGGAGCGATGTCCTTCGCCAATGCCATACCCATGATTACCCTGTCTTTTTTCGGCGGGGTCATTGCCGACCGGGTGGAGAAGAAATTCGTCCTGCTCGCCGGCCAGATAGCCTTTGCCCTCGTTTCCTTGGCTATTGCGCTGGCTTTGACCTTTGATTATCTCAATCGTGAGCATGTATGGATTCTAGTCGTATCCTCGATTATCCAGGGGGCAGTTATGGGTCTGGCGATGCCCTCACGCCAGGCTATCATCAATGATATTGTGGAAGAAGAAGAGCTGATGAACGCCATCTCCCTGAATTTCATGGGGATGAATGCCCTTCAGATTTTGGCTCCGGCGATAGCTGGTTTCATGGTTGCCAAATACGACTTTGAGGCAGCCTACTACACCATGACCGGCCTCTACATTATGGCAATTATCTTTTTCATCTTTATGCCGCGAATCGGGGTTAAAGAGAGCGGCAGAGGTAATGCCCTGGAGAATATCAAGGAAGGACTCCACTATGTCTGGCACGAGGAGACTATCCGCACAGTTCTCATTCTCTCCTTCATTGCTGTGGTTCTTTCTATGCCCTACGGTATGTTGATGCCCTTCTTCGCCGATGACGTGCTTAATGTCGGCGCTCAGGGGATGGGTATAATGTTCAGTGTCTCCGGCGCCGGGGCGATAGTCGCCTCTATTACTCTTGCCTCTCTGCCCAACAAGAAGCGTGGAATAATGCTGTTGATTGGCGGCATAATCCTGGGCCTGGCTCTGACCGGCTTCGCTTTCTCCACCCTGTGGCCTCTCTCCCTCACGCTGATTGTTTTCGTCGGCATAGGGGGAACGGTAAGGATGAGCCTGACCAACACCCTGGTTCAATACTATGTCGAGGATGAGTACCGCGGCCGGGTGATGAGCCTGTTTATGATGCAGTTCGGCTTATCCAGCTTTGGCACCTTCGCCGCAGGGCTGATTGCGGAGTCGTTTGGAGTGCAGTGGGGCATCGGTGGTTTTGCCATAGCTCTTATCGTGCTGTCCATCCTCACGCTGGTCTTCCTGCCGAAAATACGTAAGCTGGACTAGCCACCTCGTTGCGTGGATGAGTACACATTTCTCTCCCCTTGCGGGAGAGATGTAAGTGAGGGGTAAAGAAATCTTGTTTCACCCTCACCTTAATCCTCTCCCGTCGAGGGAGAGGAAATACAAATTACCCCTGTGCCAGAATCTCCTGGATTTTGTGGCAGTATGCCTCGCTTTCCGTATCACCGGTGACCAGTTGAATCTGGTCGGCTGACTGGACTCCCAGTCCCAATTGCGCTGCGCGGGCAATCTGTTCCTGCTCGAAAATCTTCCCCCGGCTCACCTCGGGTGTAGTGCCCAGCGAGCGCAGGATAGCCACTCCCACGGCATCTATTGCCACGCGGTCGCTCCCTGCCAGCATCACCCCTGCCTGCACCAGGTTGCCCCTGGCCGGCCCGCCGGTAGTAAAGGCATCCACTCCATCCAACACTATCAGGTCGGGGGAGTAGGCGGTGTTGATTTCGGCAATCATCTCCCGCTGGTAGGGCGAACTGTGCAGTTCCCGCATATATTCATAGCCGACCCTGGGCACCGTGCCTACAGCTAGCTTCAGCGACAGTGTAAAATGTCCGCCGAACTGGTGGGTCTTGAGGCAGCACGTGGTGACGATAGACTCGGCCTCGGTATAGATTCTTGGGAAAAGGAAGCCGTCCTTCCAGTGGCTGTCTTTGGGGCGGATGTGCACCCATGCCTCCGGCCCCACCTCCTCTAGGTTGACTATAGCGAAGCCAAGCTCTTTCGCCAGGTCGAAGATCCCCTTTTTCTCCATCACTTCCCGCGTGGGCATCCCCGGCCCGCTACGTTCAGCCAGGGTTACCCGTTTGGCGCCCATATCTTTCAGAGTTTGCACTAGGGAGCGCAAGGTATCGATGTGTGTGGAACCCGGAGTGACGTCAGCGGAATTAAAATTGGGCTTGAGGACGACGGCTTTCCCCCGCACCGGGTTAGAATTAAGCAAGGCAATGGCTTTCTTGACCCCCTCGGCTCGATTCATCGTGCGCACCATACTTACCTTAGTAGCCATACTCCCCTCCTTCGACTAAGCTCAGGATAAATCCTTCGTCTGCTGCCAGTATAGCTGAAATTGCCCACTGCCACAAAACCTCTCCTCCTCATTTTTTCTTGACGTGGCGATTCCAATTGGTTAGAATTAAGGATAATGCGTATTGGACTTGTCTCGGACACTCACATCCCCCAGCATGTGAAAGAACTGCCGATTGCCGAGTTAACCGAAGTCTTCAAGGGTGTCGACCTCATTCTGCATGGCGGGGATATCTATGCTCTCTCGGTGTTGAATGACCTGGAGCGTATCGCTCCGGTGCTGGCTTCCAGAGGCGATGACGACTACGGAGAAACCGCGAGAGACGCCCGAGTCCAGGAGAAACACGTTCTCAAGCTGGGCGGGCAAATAATCTGGCTGGTACATCAGAGACCTTATATCCCTCGTATGCCTCCGGCATGGTGGGAAAGCAGGATAAATCCGGAACAGGGCGATTTCGGCAAGCCGAACATCGTTGTCTTCGGTCACGAGCACCGCACTGTGCTGGAAACTGTCGACGGCGTCATTTTTGTCAGCCCGGGCAGCCCGACTTTCCTGCACTACACTCAGGGACTAGGCACTTATGGGATAATCGATACCGATTCCGGCACACCGGATGTGCGTGTCCTGCACTTGTAGCCCTCTACGAGCTACGGTCAGAATATGGTGGGTTTCGTCTCCACCCTACTTTCCTACCTTGATGGACTTGTGGCATGTATTGTGAAGGGAAATCAGCGGCGTGTCATTCTGGATGAGTCCCGATACCTTCATTTCTTATCGGGACTCAGAAGAATCTCAGGGTGGGGGTGTGAAACCACGGGCAGTTTTATCATCCCCTCCCTGAGATGCTTCGGTCACTACGCCCCCTCCGGCATGACACTCCGAAAAGTTGACTAATACAGCCAGAGAGTCTAGAATTCTCCTCAAATGGTTCATATTTCCTCTCCCTTAAGGGGAGGATTAAGCTGTCCTGAGCGAAGCGAATGGAGTGAGGGTGAAACCATTGGACACTAACGTCCTCTACTACGGCGATAACCTGGACATCCTGCGCAAGTATATCCCCGATAGCTCCATCGACCTGATTTATCTGGACCCGCCGTTTAACAGCAAGAGGGACTACAACATCCTGTTCAAGGAAAATGGCGGGCTTGAGTCCGAAGCTCAGACCCACGCCTTTACCGATAGCTGGCACTGGACGCAAACGGCTTACGATACCTACCAGGATATTGTCCTCAACGGGCCGGATAAAGTAGCCCGGCTCATCAGCGCCCTGCATGATTCAATCGGCAACAACGATGTGATGGCTTACCTCGTGATGATGACCATCCGGCTGGTCGAGCTTCACCGCGTCCTCAAGCCCACCGGCTCTCTCTATCTCCACTGCGACCCGACGGCCAGCCATTATTTGAAGATTGTCCTCGACCAGATTTTCAGGCCGGCAAATTTTATTAATGAGATCTCTTGGAAACGTACTACAGCTCACGGCGATGTTAAGCAAGGTGCGAAACATTTTGGCCGTATACACGACGTAATATTTCGTTACTCAAAGAGCCCCTCCTATACAAATAATCCACAATATACTGAATATGATGAGTCGTATGTAGAAACCTTTTACAGGTTAGTAGAACCAGAAACAGGGCGTCTCTTTCAGGCTGTTGACTTGACTGCGCGAAAACCCGGCGGTGATACGCTTTATGAATGGCACAGCAAAGTTCCTTATAAAGGTCGCTATTGGGCTTATAGTAAAGCAAATATGGAAGAGTTTGAGCGACAAGGGAAGCTGTTTTACACAAGTAGTGGGATGCCTCGCCTTAAATATTATCTTGATGAAATGCAAGGAGTACCCTTACAAGACATGTGGTATGACATAAATCGCGTCTTAGGTAAGGAGCGTCTGAATTACGAAACTCAAAAACCTCTTGCCCTGCTAGAGCGCATCATCCAGGCAAGCTCCAATGAGGGGGACATTGTCCTCGACCCGTTCTGCGGGTGCGGGACGGCGGTGGTGGCGGCGCAGAAGCTGAACCGGAAATGGCTCGGCATCGATATCACCCACCTGGCCATCAACCTGATGAAAAGACGCCTGAAAGACAGCTTCGGCATCAAGCCGGTGGTCATCGGCGAGCCGAAAGACCTGGCCGGGGCCAAAGAGTTAGCTTCACAGAAGGACAAATACCAGTTCCAGTGGTGGGCGCTGGACTTAATCGATGCCCACCCGGCCGGCGAAAAGAAGAAAGGCGCTGATAAGGGCATCGACGGGGTAATTCCCTTCATAGATGACCCCTCCGGCAAAGCCAGCCGCGTCATTGTACAGGTCAAGAGCGGGCATGTCGGGGTCAAGGACATCAGAGAGCTTCAGACTGTGGTTAAGAACGAAGCTATCGGGGTGCTCCTCACGCTCGAACCACCCACCGCGCACATGAAAGTAGAAGCCGTCGAAGCCGGATATTACCATCATGCCATTTATTTTGACCAGACTTATCCCAAAATCCAGATATTGACCATCGAGGAACTGTTGCAGGGCAAAAAGGTGGATATGCCCCCGCAATCCCAGACGAGCGTCGCCTTCGCCAAAGCGCCGAAGGTGAAGAAAAAAGAGGGCAAACAGTTGGAGATGTAACATTCATAAGGCGTCCCAGACTGCATCGGGGCGACGCCTTAAAACTAAAGTCGAAGAAAGGCTGAAAACGTAGGGCTTAAATATGAAAGTAATTTATGATTCAGAGACAGATACCCTGAGCCTTTTGTTCCGAGATACGCCAATCGTAGAGAGCGACGAACTCCGGGAAGGGCTAATCATCGATTACGGGAGTGACGGCAAGATTGTTTCCGTTGAGGTTCTCGATGCCTCTGAGCACGTTGCCGAACCAAAGGAAATTGCCTACGAACTGAGGGGCGGCCACTAACTACTTGCCCCAGGCTCCCCTCACGCTCTCCTCAGAGACAAACACTGAGGGCTGTCCCGATAGAACCGGGACAGCCCTCTCTCACGTCAGGGAGACGGTGGGCTGCGCCACGCTTAGCCCATCCTACACTGTAGAGACACGGCATGCCGTGCCTCTACGCTAATAGCCGCATAGGGAAGTACGGAGAAAAATCGCCGAAACAGAAGCGGACAGGCGGGACGCCTGTACCACCGTCCCGGGGCAGACACAGGGGTCTGCCCCTACGATTTCATCCCTTTTCCACCCGGACCGCGCAGACCTTCAGCTCCGGGGTCTTGGAGACCGGGTCCAGAGCCGGATTGGTCAGCACGTTGGCGGCGGCTTCTGCAAAGTGAATATCCATGCTGACTACGCCTGGCGGAGAAATGCCGGTGACTCTGGCTTTAGCCGTCACCTGGCCGCGGCGAGAGGTCACTTTCACCGAATCGCCATCGGCGATGCCCAGGGGAGTGGCGTCAACCGGATTGATTTCCACTTTTTCTTCACCCAGTATCGTGTTAAGCCCCTTGACCTTCCGGGACATGGTGCCGGTATGATACTGGAAAAGGCTTCTCACCGTGGTCAGGGTCAAGGGGTAATCCTTGTCAGGGACTTCGGCAGGCAGCTTGTATTCTACGGGCGTAAATTTGCCTTTGCCCCGGGTAAATACCTCAGTGTGGAGAACCGGCGTTCCGGGATGTTGAGCAGTCGGGCAGGGCCACTGCAATCCGCCGTCTTCCAGACGGCTGTATGAGATGCCACCATAGCTCGGGGTGAGACGGGCAATCTCGTCCATAATTTCAGATGGGTCTTTGAAATCGAAGCCTTTAGCCCCCATCCGGCGGGCGATGAGGCAGGTTATCTCCCAATCAGGTTTTGAATTGCCGAACGACTCGAATGCCTTCCTGACCCGCTGCACCCGCCGCTCGGTGTTGGTGAAAGTGCCGTCTTTTTCGGCGAAACTCCCTGAGGGCAGGATGACATCGGCTAGCTGGGCAGTTTCGGTGAGGAACATATCCTGCACCACCAGGAAGTCCAGCTTTTCCAGGCATTCCTTGATGTGATTGGAGTCAGGGTCGCTCAGCACCGGATTTTCCCCGATGAGATAGATTGCCTTGATTTGTCCTTTACCGGCTGCCCCGAAAATCTCCGTCAGGGTCAAGCCCGGGGTCGGGTTCAGTTTACCGCCCCAGTCCTTCTCGAATTTCTCCTTGATTGCCGGGTCGGCTACGGATTGATAGCCGGTATAGACGTTGGGCAGGCCGCCGAGGTCGCAAGCGCCCTGGACATTATTCTGCCCTCTTAGAGGATTAACCCCGCTCGATAGCTTGCCGATATTGCCGGTCAACATCGCCAGGTTGGCGACCGCCAGCACATTATCGGTGCCGTGGGAGTGCTGGGTGATGCCCATAGCATAGAGGATTGCCGCCGGTTTATTAGTGGCATACATACGGGCAGCTTCAGCAA
>JACPPR010000023.1 GCA_016190895.1 Chloroflexota bacterium
TCCGGACCATTAGCTCCCGGGGCCAGCAAAACAATAGAATTCACCGCAAACCAAGCTGGGTCGTTCGTATTCCGGTGCTTTACCCGTTTTAATGCGGCGGCCACGCCGGCGGAGTGCGCCCCCGACCACCCCCGGCTGACGGGACAAATAATAGTTTTGGAGAGGTAAGAACGCTTGGCCTGCGGATAACCTAGGGGCACGGCATCCGTGCCCCTACACAATTGTCGATGCTCTACGCAACACCTAGCCTTATCGCCGATTCCTGGTTTTAGTAGCCTTTAGCGAGAATGTGAGCGGAATCCTGTCGCCTTCAATATGCCAGAATCTGTCTTTACCCTGCTTGGCGAATGGTATCCATCGCCAGGATCCTACAGGGAACTCATGGAGGAACTCAATTCGCAACCCAGCGCTGAGCAAAGCGTTAATGATATCGCTCAGGCTGTGAGTCCACTCGTAAGAAGGAGCGGTGCGGACAGCATTCGCGTCAGCGTAATCACGTTCAGGTTCCCATCTTATCGGCTCCGCTTTGTGGAAATATGATTGAGTGACCCTCAATTCTGTGGCGCTGTTTGAATTGTCAAAGATATTCAATAGAGGGTGACCTTCGACGATGTAGAACATCCCTCCCCTCTTCAAGAAATGGCTGATAATCTCTGCCCACTTCCTCATGTCGGGCAGCCACGTCAGAACGCCATAGGAAGTGAAGACGATATCGAATTTCTTATTCAGGACGTCTGGCAGTTTATTAATATCCGAGCAAATGAAGTTTGCCTTGATTCCCGTCTCCTTGCTCAGGGAACGGGCGAGAGCGATAGCCTTATCTGAGAAATCGACTCCGGTTACCTTCGCTCCCAGCCTCGCCCAGGAAAGGGTGTCCAAACCGAAGTGACACTGCAGGTGGAGCACGGATTTCCCCGAGACATCCCCGACCTCCTCCAGTTCGATGGACTTGAGAGTATTTCTGCCCTTCTTGAAGCCCTCGACGTCATAGAACTCTGAGCTGTCGTGAAGCGGTGTTACTTCGTTCCAATGCTCAAGATTGCCTTTTGTGTATTTATCCATTTTTGGTTTTCCTTACGGCTACGCATGGTTTCCTGTCCCGCGCTGATAGCCTATATTAAGGTTTCTTCCTCTGAAAGATAACCATCCCCTCAGCCAGCGCCTGTTTTATGAAGGGGTTGTTATCCTCGACCATTCGGGCCAGCTCTTCTTCAGTGTACGCGAAGACATCAACTCCTATTGGCACGCCTGAAGGATAGTATAGCGGGATGCGGTCGAGGAAACGGCGGCGGCTGCCGTCCAGGACGATAAGTAAATCGGCGTCACTTCCGGGCACAGCATCACCCCGCGCCAGTGAGCCAAAGAGGACTATCCTCTTTATTTCTGGCCGAGCACTAGCCAGCCGGCGCGCAGCTCGCTTCACGGCTTGAATAGTGGCTTTACGGTCCAGCCAGAATACTTCGACCGAACCTGACGATTGCTTCAGCATGTCTTATAGCCCTCTCTGCCTCAGTCTTAGTATAGTGCCGGAACGGTGGGCCATCAACGTGAGCGTCCGGATATCTCGGCGCGATGTAATGTTTGCCAAGCTCGATGGCTCGCCGGGAAAGTGGCCGCGGAACGGAAACTCGGCTAGCCAGTCCTTCTAGCAAACCGTCAAGGTCGTGGCCTCGGGCCTCTCCACCCAGATGTTGGTAGACGGCCTTAATAGCCTTTTCCGCCGCCTGATGCGAGATAAAACATGCCCACTCATATGAGCCTGCGGATGTTTCTCTTCGCGCGACCTCCAGGTCGCGTTCTGCCAGCCAGTCTTTTGCTCTACTGGGCATTTATACCGTCGTCCTCGGCCTGTATTGTATCGCTTCCGCCAGGTGGTGGGCTTTAATGATGCCGTCTTGCCCTAGCGAAGTGGTGCTATCCAAATCGGCAATCGTCCGTGCTAGTTTGAGGATTCTGTGGAAGGCGCGGGCTGAGAGGTAAAGCCCATGGTCGACTAGTGGGCTACAGTCCCTCTGTACCTGTCAATGCAGGTTCCCAGGCCAGGTCTTTCAGGGTTACCGACCGCAGTTGTTCCTGACCCAAACGTTCGCTGGCGTCGAGGATTTCCAAGCCGACAATATGGCCGTCTTTATCCAGGAGGGCAGTGACACCCTCTTCAACATCGCTAGAGTCCTCTGCAGGCACTCGACGCAACTCTATGTACAAGACGTCTGCTTCGCTGTCATATGTGATTAGCATAATATTCTCCTACCATGGCTTCTTCCTGGGAGTGACGGTTACAATCAGCAAGTAATCGGATTCCTCACGGTAAGTGACTCGCAAGTACCGATTGCCGAACTGTTTAACCGCATTCAACCTCCCTTTCCGTGTTGGCAAGACCTGGTCTGGCGCAAATAGAGTAGACTCGATATCTTCCTGCCTTATGCCCAGAATACCACAGTGCGTCTGGCATGTCTACCAAAGCGTACAGGCTTCATGCTTACACCGTGCTTCTCGGCCTGTATTGTATCGCTTCCGCCAGGTGGTGGGCTTTAATGATGCCGTCTTGCCCTGGCGAAGTGGTGCTATCCAAATCGGCAATCGTCCGTGCTAGTTTGAGGATTCTGTGGAAGGCGCGGGCGGAGAGGTAAAGCTGTTTCATGGCCGCTTTCAGCAGGCTCTGGGCTGACTCTTCGGTATGACAGAATTGTCTCACCTCGGTGGCCGTCATCTCGGCATTGCAGGTCAGTTTAGTGCCCTTGAAGCGCTCACGCTGAAGGGCACGGGCGGCGATAACCCTCGCCTGCACTTTCTCAGAGGATTCGCCCAGTCTTTCATCAGCCAGCTTTTCGTAATCGATGTGGGGCACTTCGACGAAGATATCTACCCGGTCGAGGAAGGGGCCGCTGATGCGCCGCTGGTAGCGGGAAACCACGCTGGGCGGGCAGGTGCATTGCCGCAGGGGGTCGCCATAATAGCCGCAGGGGCAGGGGTTCATCGCCCCGACCAGCATAAAGTTGGCCGGGAAGCTGAGGCTGCCCTGAGCACGGCTGATAGTGACTAACTTGTCTTCCAGAGGCTGACGCAGCGTTTCCAGCAGCGATTGCCCGAACTCGGGCAGCTCATCCAGAAAAAGGACGCCCCGGTGGCTCAGGCTGATTTCACCCGGCTTAGGCCAGTGACCGCCCCCCACCAGGCCGGCATTGGAGATAGTGTAGTGAGGCGAGCGGAACGGGCGTTGTCTCATCAAAGGCGTGTCCGAGGGCAGCAGGCCGCTGACGCTGTAAATCTTGGTCACCTCCAGGGCTTCCTCGTTGGTCATCGGGGGCAGGATGGTGGGCAGGGAACGTGATAGCAGCGTTTTACCGCTACCCGGAGGCCCCATCATAACGATGTTATGCCCGCCGGCGGCGGCTACCTCTAAAGCTCGTTTGACGTGTTCCTGCCCTTTGATGACGGCCAGGTTGGTAGCCGATGAAACCGGCGGCACACATTCATCGATTTCAGTAGCCTGATATTCCGGGATGGTGATTTCTCCCCGAAGGTAGCTCACCAGTTGTGCCAGAGATGCCACCGGAATAACTTTGACTCCTTCTATCAGTGATGCTTCTCTGGCATCGGCTTCAGGCACAATGACGGTCGAGAAGCCCTGCTCATGAGCCAGAGCCACCATCGGTAGGATGCCGTTGGTATGCCGTACGCCGCCATCGAGAGAAAGCTCACCAAGAAGTATCATCTGAGAAACATCTGCATAAACCTGCTCCGCACTGAGCAGAATACCGATGGCGATGGGCAAATCATAAGCCGGCCCCGATTTCTGGAGGTCGGCTGGCGCCAGGTTAACCACGATGCGCCTCATCGGGAAATCACAGCCGGAATTGCGGATGGCCGACCGTACCCTCTCCCGGGCTTCCTGAACGGCGGTATCCGGCAGGCCGACGACGATAAATGCGGGGAGACCGGGCAGGATGTCTGCCTCGACGTCGACAATCGCCCCTTCTAAGCCGACAATAGCGCAGCTGTTTACTTTGGCTGGCATAATGCCCACAGTATATCAGAAGAGAAATCTAAATCCAAATGCGGATTACGAGGGTGTTTGGCAACACATGTCATTGCGAGCGCACATTCCCCTTCAGTACGTTCAGGGTCAGTGTAAACTCCGCCCGAAGCAATCCGTTGCCCAAACTTACAGATTGCTTCGCTACGCTCGCAATGACGGCGTGAGCAGGTTGGTGTGGTAGTTACTAAACAATCTCGATTACAAGTTCCAAAAACCGAAATCTTTAGAAAACGGGGAAGCCCTGAATACTCAGGGCTTCCCCGTTTGTTATCTCTCCTATAGCTGCTTGACTCTACGTCTTGGCTTTCCGCCGAGATGTTGACATAAAGTAAGCAGCTATGCCGAGCAGCGCCAGCCCGGCAAGAATACCGGCGATGAGCGGCAAGCTAGACTTTTTCTCAACAGGGATAGTGGCTGCCGGTTCCGATGTCTGTGCCGGAGTTGTCGCCGGAGCCGGAGCAGTCACCGGCGCCGGAGTTGGTGCAGGAGCAGGAGTGGGCGTTGGCGCTGGTACTGGCGTCGGTGCTGGAGTTGGCACCGCCGGTGGAGTTGGCCGCGGCGCCGGCGGTGGCGCGGGCGCCGGAGTTGGTGTCGGTGCGGGTGTCGGGGCTGGCGCTGGTGCCGTGCCTGGCGCCAGCAGGGCATAAGTGGAGAAGTGGCTTATCGATGCTGAGGCGGTATTAGCCTCAGCATTAACTGTGGTTGCCAGGTTTTCCCACGCCGAGCCATTCCAGAAGCTAATGACCAGGCTATTCTCAGCGGCTCCGGCTGGTAGCTTAGAGGGGTCGTATTTCAGGGTAAGCGTTATCGCCGGGCTGAAGGTAGTACCACTCGGCCCCAGGTCATAGGCCTGGACGATGGCTTTCTGGGCTGGAGGCGCTGGCGGTGAGGCCACTGCCGCCGCTGTCAATGAGGCTATCGGCTGGCTATTGGCGCCAAGTATCAGGGTGCTGAAGGCTATGTCCAGGCTCAGGTTGCCGTCTGAGCTACCCAGCGTGGCCGCAGCCAGAGCGTGCCCCAGGGCGCCCATCGGCAGCGTGCCGTTCAGACCGACCAGGGTAAGTGTACCTCCGCCACCACCACCGCCTCCGCCACCACCACCGCCTCCGCCTCCACCACCTCCACCGCCACCAGCCGGGGCCGCCGGGGTAACTCCATTCGAGGCGCTGGACTTGACTGATTCATTACCGCCGGAATCAGAGGTGGTCACCTTGTAGTAATAGGTGACGCCGTTAGTTACTGTAGTATCGGTGTATGAATTGGTGCCGACATCGGAAGTATTGACCTGGGAATAGGCGCCATTAGCTGAAGTCGAGCGATAGACCTCGTAGCCCAGCAGGTCGGAGAGCGTACTGTTATCGGCATTGGTCGTCGGGGCTGTCCAGTTCAGCTGAACCTGGCTGTTCCCGGCAGTGCCAGCAAGGCTCGAGGGCGCCGCCGGCGCCAGGTCGTCCTTGGGTAGAATCGGACTGAAGACTGTAAGATGAGTGGTAGTACCCTTAAAGGTAACGCTGACCAGATTGGCCCAGGTAGTCGATGTTGCCGGGTCGTAGGAGGTGGTAGTCGGGATGGTAACGTAGGACGAAGCCGAGTCATCCCAGTAAGCCATCTTTATCTTGGCCACATCTGCCAGGCCGGTGAAGTTGGCGGCCACGAGGTCAGCCTTGGTATAGAACATTTCGATGGTAATCGAGTCATTTAAGGTGGTTATCGGGTTACCGCTGGCATCGAAGACTGTAACCTTCTTGCCCTTACCTCCAATAGGCTGTGCTTTCGGCGTTGAGGGCAGACTGGAAGTTTCCTTACCCTGGACCTGGTAATCGGACGTGCCTGAGCCTAGCGCCATTGGCGGCACGGTTATCTTCAGGCCGGCATTCGGGTCATCGAGGGTAGCCCCGGAGGCCGGGCGGAAGGGTTTGGCCATCGGTGGCGCTAAGGAAATCGTAGCGGAAAGCCGTATATTGATGCCGCTAACCGATGAAGCGCCCACCGATACCGGATTACCTGAGTAGGGTTTTTCCTGGTATCCTTCGGCCACGCCAAAGAGCCTCCAGTCACCCGAGGAGACATAGAGAGTATAGGAACCATCGGGGTCGGCGGCGGTGCCGGCAAATCCGCCACCCAGCTTATCGGCGTGGACGAATGCCGCTGATAGGCCTTCGCCGGTGTCATAGATGCCGTTACTGTTGGCATCTTTATAGACGTATCCGGTGATAGTTTTTGAGGTCTTGGTAATTGTCAGGTTCATAGTATTGCTGCCAGTGGCAACTGTTATCGTCGCAGGCTCGCTGACATAACCCGGCTTTTCGGCGCCCATCAGGTAAGTTCCTGTCTTGACTGCCAGGCTGAAGTTGCCCGAGGCATTAGTCGGCGTGCCGAAGTCCATACCGGTCTGGGGGTTGCCTATGTGGACGAAGGCATCAGCTACCGGGTTTCCCAGTTCATCACGGACCATCCCGATTACAGTAGCTTCACCAACTGCGCTCAGGTCAAAGGTGGCTGTAGCGTTTGAGGTCCTTAAGTCAATGTAGAAGGGAGCGCTTTGCGCTTCGGTGGGAACAAATTCGCCGTAACCGGGGATATGGGCAAAGCCCTGGTAGGCGCCGGCAGGCAGATTAACGGTAGTATTGGTCGACAGGTCTTTTATCTCAAAGTGCCGGCCCATACCGAGCGGCTGCGTAGTCGTCGGGTCGATGCGCATGAAATCTACGAATGCCCTCATTGTTGAACTGCCGCCGGTAAAGGAAATGGTCAGTTGTTTCAGGTCGGCGGTGCCAACATCGATATTGACATTACTGACGTCAACGGTGGTTACCGCCACATTCCAGGGTTGAGCAGGAGTCGGCGTGTGGGTGACGCCGGTGCCGGAATTGGCTACTACCTCACCATAATCAGGCGTCCAGATATCGACCCTGTAGTGTTTCACACCGCTGCTCGTCCCTTTTATCCTGATGGAGTAGTTTCCGTTACCATCGGTACTGGCGCCATTTTGATAACCGGTGAAAGAGCCATCAGTGGCGATTTCTACCGCTCTGATGGGGATATAGGTCTGGACAATCCCGCCGATGGTTACATTGCCGGAAATCTTTACATAGGTAGCATCTACATCCGGGTACAGGTTAATGTTGCTGATATCGGATGTGGTAACCTGGATGCCGACCTTCTCCGGCAGAGGGCCATAGCCCGGCAGGAATGCGCCTATGTTCCAGGTCCCCGGGGTGACATAAAGGATGTAAACACCGGAACCATCAGTCATAGCTTCGGCATGGCCGGGGCCGTCGGTGCGGTATCCATAGACAGAGGCGCCCTTAACAGTATTGGTTCCATCGGTTACCTTCCCGGAAATAGTCCTGTCCGGTTTGGCAATCTTGATGGTAAGGCTGGCTCTCTCCACACCGTCAACGTATATCTTGGTCAGCCCGCCAACCATTTTGACATCGACACCGAACTCAACAGAGGGCGGCATACCTGGCAGGAAGGCGCCGACTTTGTACATCCCTCCCGGCAGGTGGAGCGTGAAAGAGCCGTCCGGAAGTGAAGAAGCGCGGGTGCCGAACATTCCCATCGGTGAATAGGCGTAGACTTCGGCATTAGGAATGGGATTACCGGAGCCGTCAATGACACGGCCGGGGACAACCAGTCCGGTACCAACGCTGAAGAGGACTGTACCGTCATTAGGTGCGCCGCTCGATTCTATCCAGTTGCCATCGTATCTGACTTCAACTGATGGCGGCGGCGTCCACTTGGGCATTGGCGGCGGCCCTGAAATCTGCGTGCCTTTGGGCATAGCCGGCCCCATACCTACCATATAAGCCCCGTTGCCCGGTAGATATAAAGTGGCGCTAAATGGAGACACAGCCGTATAAATGGCGTTTAGATTAACTGTCTTGACTGCAAAGCCCTGCGGTGAACCGGCAAATACATCGACATCTCCAGCTTTCTCTCCAGAAAAGTCACCGGTAATGTTTACCGTGAGGAGAGGCCTGCTGCCAGCGGTGCTGAAGCTGAAGTTCTTGGTATACACATTTCCGATGGTCGTCGAATCGTCAAGCCAAATCGGCTCCGGGCTGGACGAGCCGAAGTAATCACCGTTGCCGATGCCGCCGCTGATGGTTATGTTAGGCTCAGGCATTAGCATGTATTCGCCGCGAACCAGGCCGGTAATGGAATAGTTAGCCGAGCTGGCATTATTGAAAATCACATCGATATTTATAGGCCCGGTGGCGGGCGAGCCGCCAAAGATGCGGACTGGCTGTCCGGGGGCGGTAGTGACAGGGTTGGGGAAGGTAATGTTCCCGGAGATAGAATACTGCCCGCCCTGCATAATAAAGAACGGCATCGAGGTTAACGATTCCAGCACGCTGCCGCCGGACATCGTTTGCATATCCACGCTATAGCCGGAGGTCTCAAAGCTCTTGGCTATGTTGGAGTTCTTGATGCCGGCAATTTCAAGGTGCAGGAAATCACGGTCGTCAGAATTATCGGTCGTCTGGTAGCCGGCAGTGCCGACTGAGCCGAGGTTGATGGTAATAGTTCTGGCCGAAGAATTAACCCTGACGCCGTCATTGTTCAAGCCTCCGCTTTGAGGAGCTTCGTTGGCTGAACTCAAGACAACGATTCCCGGTCCGGGGCCATTAATGTCTTTGTGTGCCCATTGCCGCTCGGGGTCGGCATTCCTGGCGCCGGAAATATCGAAGCCGGAGGGGAAGGTGAGCACGATGGTACCATTGGCTGAAATCGCCCTGGTCAAGGGCATATCAACCATGTAGGTAGTCGTCGCTCCGGCCATCATGCTCTGAGGGAAGACGCCCACGGGCATCATACCTATCGAGCCCATGTTTGGACCGGAGCCGGTCGGACCTGTCATACCTCCACCGCCGGGTCCTATCATCCCGCCGGAACTGCTGCCGATAGGACCAGCCGCGGCATTCCGGCCGAAGGCTGAAATGTCCGGAGCATCGATGTTGCCGTCGATAACATTATTGGAGAGGTCGGTAACGTCATTCACCCAGATTCGGAATCCGCCCATCGGCGGTAGCTGGAGTCCTTCAATGATGACTGTATAGGTCTCACTGTCATACGTCAAGGCCAGGCCCTGGGCATTCCCCAGGTTACCGCCGCTCGCGCCGTTACCGGTATAGGGAGCGCCAGCCGCCGGTGGAGGCGCCGTGTCGGTGTAAAGGGTATAGTTGGCCGGGTTGAGGACTGAAGACGGCCATTGTGCGGTATTGGTTATCTTGGCGGTGTTCATCGGCTCGGAGAATGAGACCAAAGCCTTGAAGTCGGATGCCTTGCCGAAGGTAACAAAGGGGGCTTGGTCGTCAGCCTGATTACTGGTAGTAAAGACAGCGTAGTAATCAGATGCCAGGTAATGGCCCGTTCCGCCGACAATATCGGAGACGCCGCTAGAGCCGCCGACGACTCTTAGAGTGTAGGTAGCGCCGGGATTGAGCGCCACCGAAGGACTGAAAGTAGCCGTCCTATCCAGAGGTTTGTAGTTTACCGAACCGTTAACCAGAGTGGTGCCTATTTTTAGCGTGATCGTATCACGCGTTACAGTAGCCTGATTGATATCTTTGTTAAAACCAATTTCGATGACGCCCACGTTGACCGGTACATCGACGATGGTTCCTGCTATGCTGATATTGCCGCTGGCCGAGTTACGGTACATCTCAAGATTGGTGCCGATTATCTGCGGAGCGCCGCTCGAGTCCACCCCGGCGCCGGTGTCAAATTCCGCCCGGTAAACAATACGGGTGGCGAAGCCGGCTTGACTGGGGTCGGCCATATAGATACCCTTGCTGCTCTTTGCCCCGCCGAGAACCCTGATTTCATAGTGGTGACGGTTCGTCAGGTTAGCGCTGACGGTCAGGGTGGCGATAGTCTTAGTGGTGGCATCGAGGGTGACCGAAGAAAGGTTTATGTACTCCCCGGTGCCGGAACCCTGGTAGTTCGAATCGTATATCCTGATGTTAAGCCCCACGCTATTGGTGGCCTCGATTGTCGATGGGTCCATAGGCTCGGAGAAGTTGACATTGATTCTGGTATCGGTCGGGACGTTGAACGAGCCGGGATTCGGCATCGAACCCATGACGAAGGGCGGGAAGGCAACACCCGAGCCGAAATTGCCGCCGCTGGCGTCTGAGAAGGTGGTGAATTCGCTGACGAAGCGTCCGTCGGGTTGATTGCCTTCAATCGGGTTGCCACCCTGGTCGGTAACCTGCGGGGTAATGACGAAGAAATAGCGGGTTCCTTTGAGCAAAGTGGTGGCGGAAGAGAAGATTATCCTCGGTTCGTTGGGGTTGCTTTCATCATAGGTAACCTGGCCGGCGATGCGGTCCTGACCGGTGGTGGTCAGGTAGACATTGGAGCTGGCATCGGTGGCATTGTTATCGATGATGGTAAAGCTATCCGTCGGCTTTGACATATGAGCGACGATTGGAGCTGCGCTGGGTCTGATGTCGATCGGGGCGCCCATCATGCCATCGAACGGGTCAGTCCAGAGAACGAAGGGCTTTTGAGCGTCACCACCGCCGCCGGAAGCGCCCTCGGACAGGTAGAAATTGTTTCCGCTAGAAATGGTATTGATGTTGTTAACCGATATGCCGTCAATCCAGCCATCACGGTAGCCGTCCTTCATGGCAGCGACCGAGTAGGTGCCATCAGGTACGAAAAACGTGTAATTGCCGCTGACATCGGTGAGGAATATGTCCAGGCCAGAGCCAGGAATTGCGACGCCGGCGCCCTCGAGTGGGGCCCCGGTAGAGTCAAAAACGATGCCCCTAATAATCCGGTTGTAATTAGCCGCCGGTCGGATACCGACTGAAAAGGCAAAGGTGGCGGCTTGCGCTTCGGCACCTGAATTATGGGAGGTCGGCGAAGTATCGAACGCAGGGTTGGTGGTAAAGTAGGAGTAATTTCCGGCAGCGTCTTTCGCCACCAGATAGTAATCGATTCGAGTGGAGGTGGTCCAGTTACCATTCCAGGAAATAGTATACTTGTAAACCCCGGTACCTGGAATGCCCTGTCCGGTAACAGTGTTGAAGGAGCCAGCGCCGCTGGCCCGCCACTTGAGCTGAGTAGGCGTTGTCTCATCCAGCGCCCGGTTGTCATGGACCTGGGCCAGGATGATGATATTGCTGCCTTCTTTTGCCGTCGAGAGAGGCATGCTCATTATGGTGGGCGGCTGACTGTCATCCCCGGCTTGAGCCGAGCCTTCAGCGGTCAGGGTGGCTGCTGCTGAAGAGGCGACCGCCGATTTGTTCCCCGCCCGGTCAACGGCGATAATATGTGCCTTGTAGCTGCCATTGACCAGGGCGCCACCGGCGCTGTCCTTTACCATGGCCGGAGAGCCGATGAAACTGGAAAGATTTTGGCCCCCGAAGGCTAAGGCAAAGGGCTTATGTAATACCCGGTCCAACTCAGTAGCTGCCGGCAGAATGTAAATCACGTATTTATCGAATGTCTCATCCGGCGCGGCTGGAGTCCAGGATACGGTTATATCCTGCCCGTCCAGGCCGAAACCCATCGGGTCGTTATCTGCGAGGATAACATTGGTAACCGGGTCCGGCGCGAAAGAATCGCCGCCGGCATTCATTGCGCCCATCGTCGGTGCGGAGAAGGTCTGCCAGTCAGTCGACTTGTTAGTATCATGGCCGTCACTCCCCCGACCGATCGACTGTCCCTGCAATACCCCGGGGACAAAGTCTCCGGGAGGCCACTGGCCGACGCCCGTAGCAGCGGCCTGATTGGCCTGACCGCCGGCGCCGTATTGAACATAGTCCTTGGCGGCGCCTCCTTCATCGGTCAAGAATACGTCACCGGCTAACATCGACATCACGGTAAGGTTGCCCGTATAGAGGTTAGTACTGTTATTGGTGCCGCTGGCGTTCCAGTGGATAACCAGGAAAGAGCCTGGCTGGATTCCGGTTGAGGGCGGGAAAGTATAATCGCCGCCTGCAGCCCAAAGCTTCCATCCGGAAAGGTCTTCAGGGGAATCGGTGCTGCTATAAAGCTCGACCCATTGGTGATCGGTACTCGTCTTAGCGAAGTAGACCTCGTTAATAACTATCGGGTTCATACCTGACGCATTCGGGAATTCAGTGTCAGCGTGGTTCTGAGGGTCGGAGACAGGCCGGATAATGAAATCGCTGATGTTATTTTCGCTATCGAAGCCGTTACCCATACCGGCATCGATGCCTGTGGTCATCGATGATATCGTAGAATCTGGGAAGGCTTTCCTCTCCAGGCTGCTATTGGCTGACGGAGCCGGAGCGGCCATGCCTTCGGGATAGAGCGTCCCGCTGCCCCAGGCCACCTTATCTTTGATAGAAGGTCCCATCCCACCGGTTACCGCAGTCTGGTCGTTGACCAGGAAAAGGGTGCCGCCGGTAGCGGACAAGTTAAACACGCTGGCGGTGTAGTTGACGCTGGCGGCTTTCGCTCCGTCATATCCATCACCGTCACCGTTGGCGATGAGATAGTAGCCGTTGGACAGTATCGTACCGATGAGGTTGTGGCTAACCGCCTGAGAACTGGTGGAGAGGCTGCCTGATGCGCCGTCCCGGTACTGTATCGACCAGGTGGAAAGGTCTATGGGATTGGGCGTCCGGTTGTAAAGCTCGATGAATTCGTCGTTAGTGGCGTTACTGCTGCCACCGATAGTCTGGATTTCCGATATTAACACCGGCGAGCCTATCATGCCGCCTTGACCGATGGTGATAGTATTTGGGCTTGTCGGAGAAGCCGTTGTGGGGAAGGAGGAGGCGTTCAGCACAATGCCGCCAGCCGGTATTTGCATCTGGAAGGTAGCTCCCGGGGGCGGATTGCTCGAAGTGTTGATGACGATAAAGTAGTCCTTGCCCATATTCGGGCCATTCTCGTCAACGGGCAGGGCGTTCGGGCTGGCCAGGTTCAGGGTCGCTTGATAAGCAGCGCCATTCTGGCTCCACGTCGGTGCGCCGGCCAGTGGCAAGAATGTATCACGGAAGTCTTGAGGCTGGTCCAGATGACCGAAGACACCCGCGCTCTTGTTGTCTTTGAACAGGGCAAGTCCGGTGCGGTCATTGGTCGCTGACAGGGGCGCCAGGGCGGTTGTCGGATTAAAGGCGCTGCCAGCCGGTATCAGTATCTTGACCGTTACCGAGACCAGGGAATTGCTGGTACTATTCGCGGCGACATTAATGCCCAGGGCCGGGAAAAGCATTCCCGGACCAATCATCATGCCGGGAGGGCTATCCCAGATTGAGGGTGGCGCCTGGTAAATCCCACCGCCACCGCCGCCGGGCGCTTGTCCGTCACCATTGAGGGAAACGTTAACCGGGTTCTCATCGGGGTCGTTGGAGAAGATGGCCAGGGTAGCTGTTCTGGGGCCGGGGGACGTGGGGCTGAAGACTACCTGCAGGGTAGCATTGGCGCCGGGGATGATGGTAGCCCCTGAGGCATTATTGTTCAGTAATGAAAACATGGCGGCATCGGGGCCGGTCAGGTTGGCACTGATGACAGTCAGATTGGCGCTGCCGATGTTGTCCACGACGACTGTCCTGGGAGGGCTTGATGTGCCGACAGGTACCGGGCCAAAATTAAGCGGCGATGGGCCGGCCAGGATATTAGGAGCCGAAGGCGGGGCATCAGCGGCGGTTCCCAGGTCGAGCCGCCCGCTGCCGAAGACGTTATCCTTACCCGCAGCGCCCAGCTCGATGGAGCGCCCTTCAAGGAATGCCTGTATCTGGGCAGGTGTATATGACAGGTAGCGCTGTTTGACCAGCGCCGCCGCGGCGGCGGCGTGGGGGGTGGAGGCTGAAGTGCCGAAGAATGGGCCGGGGCCATACGCCACTGTGGTAACGCCATCCGGAGCCACCAGGTCGGGTTTCACTCTACCGTCTGTGGTCGGCCCTTGTGAGCTGAACGGCTCGATGGTCGATAAGGCGTTCCAGGGTACGGCGCCCACCGTCATGGCGTTGGGTGAATCGGCAGGTACTGTGATGCTCCCCTCAGCGGCCGCGTATTGGAGGATGTGAGAATAAGAATAGAGGTGGAAATTCCTTATTGCCGGGCTACCCAGTGTGCCTATGGCGAAATAGTAGTTCCCGGTATGGTTGGCGGTGAAGCTGACGGATTCATATGGGATGTCATCACCGTTCTGAATGGTAGCTCCGACAGCAGCAAGAGCGCTGGTCGCGCTATCGACCAGCAACAAATCGTAATCGTTAGCCGAAGCTTCCCACGGGTCGTTCCAGGTGAGAGTGGCTTTGATGGCCATACTATTGTCAGTAACAGTGAACGTATTGCCTTCATCGCCGGGTAAGAAATTATGGATTCTGTTAGGTGGAGACGTAGTGTCATTAAAGCTGCCCTGCCAGTGTTGCAGGGCAGAGTTTCCTATGGCGTTCACCCAGAGAATGCCGGCGTCCCGGGCTGTATTCACTATGTCATTGATAGGGCCGGTGCCATTGCCCGACCCTAAACCGGGATAACCCCAGGAAGCAGAGATAATATCCACATCCTGTGAAATAAGCCAGTCAACGGCATTGCCCAGTTCGACCGTAGTGCCGAAATTGACCAGGTAGAGTTGGGCGCCGGGAGCGATATCATAGATAATCTCGGCGATACCGGTGCCATGGATTGAAGTCCCCGGTGTGTTGCCGGTCAGGAACCAGTTTGTTATCACGTTCGATGGCAGTTCCCCCTCGGTCCTTCGGGTATCCCAGCCGGAGAAACCGCCGTCCAGAACGGCTATCTTTACCCCGGTGCCGTTGTAGCTGGCGGCGCGCCAGGCGCCGGCGTTAATCACCGAGACGCCCTCGCTGGTGACATCGAATAACGGTTCTTGTGGCGTTTGTACCATGCGGACGGCGGGGTTGTCAGCCAGCGCTGTCAGGCTGCTTACCGGCGCCGTTACCTGGAGCCAGTTTCCATAGCTTGTCTCCAGATGCGCCCCGGCGCTGGTGACTGCCTCGGTGGCAGCGACAAGTTGTCCCGGTTCAACCTCGACGATTACCCGAACGTTGTTGTCAACCGGGGCTGCTGCGCTTTGTTGAGAAAGAGCCGCGGCCTGGCTTTGATTTTGTCCGGAGACCAGCCTGGCAAGCTGGGAGTCCAGCTTCGGGTGCCCCTTTGGCGGCAAGTCCAGTGCGGATAAGTCCAGCACCTCCCCATCTCCGGCAGCCGAGGCGGTCTGTGATGTCCATCGGACTGTCGCCGGTAGACTGGTGGCAAGTAGCGCTGCAACGATGATTGCGCTGAGTATCCTTTTGAATCCGTCCATTTTCACTCCTTCTACACCAGCAAATTGGGGCGCTCACATATATATTTATTCTTACTTCTGCCTGGATTCTAACGGCAATGCGGCCTGTGGCAAGCTGATAAAGCGGATACTTGAGTTGTCAGCCAGGGCGGTCAGGCGTGCTATGGGCACAACTGCCTGGAGCAGGTCGGTGTAGCTTGTCTCAAGGGTGCCGCCGATATTGTTGACTGCCTGAGTCGCAGCCTGAAGCTGACCGGGCAGGGCTTCAATGATAACTCTTACCTTGCCATCGAGCAGTTGGATGTCGTGTTGTTCGGCAAAGGAGGCGGCTTGGCCTTCTTCACCGGCTTTGACTAGCTGATTTAGCTGGGAGTCCAGCTTGGGATGACCCTTATCGGGTAGTCCGTTGGAGGGTTGATTGGCTGCGCAGGCAGCAAATAGCAGTAGGGCAGCAAGCGAGCTTAAGATTAACCGGGCTACATTCTTTTCCAGCTTCTTATCGGCCATCTTGTGCCTGTTCGGTATACTATGAGACCCTTATAACAGGAATCAGGGGATTAGCGTTATGGCAAACGTCCTTTAAGAATACTAGCCCTTAGTGTAGCTATCTTTGAGCCAAACGTCAATAGGTTTGTTGCCAGGTGTCAACAAATTTGTAATGGTTTATATAAATCACTGACACCACCTTCACCTGCCTTCCGGACTGAAGCCAGCCGCCGCTTAACGCTTTAAAGAATTGGTCAACGCGTGCTGAGGCAGTTAGTAGCTATTTACCAAAAACGCACCCCCTGTTTTGAAGCTAAATTCTCAAAACAGGGGGTGTATTTGTCGCTGGTAGCGCATACCGGATTCGGACCGGTGATCTCCACCTTGAGAGGGAGGTGTCCTAAACCCCTAGACGAATGCGCCATATCGAAACAAGCAAAAGAATTATACCAACAAGTTTGCCTGGTAGCAAGTCCGGACGGAGGCCCGTAATCCGTGGATTCTCGGAACAAGTCTGCCCGGTCATTGCGAGACCATTCCGACGAAGTCGGAAGGCGAAGCAATCTGGGCGGGGCGAACCCCTCCACCCAGATTGCCACGTCGCGGAGTTTACACTGACCCTGAACGCAGTGAAGGGGAATGTGGCTCCTCGCAATGACACCTCGGTGGTGAGATTCTTGGATTCAGACCCACGGATTAAGTAGGCTTACAGGCGGAGTTCTAACGGTACCCCTAGCGGCGAATTAGCAGCGCAAGGGCGAGATTGCCCACCAGCGCTGTCGTCACAAAGCCTAACGTAATGAAGACGACAAATGGCAGCTCGGGCATAACCCAGACCTTGTCTCCCAATTTACCATCCTTGTGGTAACTTTCAAGCCGATTGACCAGCTCATCATTTATTTCCACCCCACCGAAGATTGACGTTCTTCTTAGTTCACCGTCCTTTTCCTGGAACTGATGAATAAGCCTGATATTCTTCTTCGTACCAAGTTGAGCTATCGGCACCTGATAGCCGGTGAATGCCGTACCGGGGTGGCGAGCCAGTCCGGCAAAGCCCAGACTGAACAAGTTACGCAAGCCCAGGGACAACGGGACGAACATAGCCAAAAGGGTTGCGTTCATGAGAGTGGCAAGCGCAAAGGGGAGCAGTTGAGTTTCAGCTAAACTAATAAGCGGGAAGCGCTGGGAAAAGATGGCAAAAGACGGGTATATTGGGAAAAGCAGAGACATCGCTATCAGGCACTTGGCGTCGGCAGGACCAAACAGGCTAAGTCTGAAGAAAAGGTACGTTATGCCCAGGGTTATAGCCGTGGCGATTGCCGTCTGTATCAGCAAAGCTGTGCCGGTTGTAGCAACACGAGGGACAAGCAAGACAACGCCGACAATTGCCATGATAAGCCAGGGGATGTTGGAAACGCTTCTTGTCCTTATGTCCGACCAGCAGGCATAAATCAAGATGAGCAGGCAAAAAAGGACAACAAAAATATCAGTCTCCCACATATGGTAACCCGTTCGGTACGCTCAGGGCAGGCCTGGCCGTAATCCGTGGATTTTCAGAACCAGTTTGCCCTGTCATTGGGAATCGTAGAGACACGGCATGCCGTGTCTCTACCGGCTCCCCAACCAGATTGCCACGTCGTCCCGATAAAATCGGGACTCCTCGCAATCTATCATGCCCATTTGGGCACCACAAAGGATGAAAAATTCTCTCGTTTGTCCCTCTCCCTCGACGGGAGAGGGTTGAAGCCTGCACTGAACGAAGTGAGTCAACTAGAGCCTGCCCCGTACTTGTTATGGGGGTGAGGGTGTTATCATTGTGCCCCCTCACCTTAGTCCGCACATTGATTAACCAAGCACGTCTAATCCTCTCCCGCAAGGGGAGAGGAAAGCATTTTCGTAGCAATGACACCCCTGTAGTGAGCTGCTTGGATTCAGACTCATGCATTAAGGACCTTAACCGGTGAATCAACCTCATTTATGTCTATCCCCGGTAAGCCGCTTTATTAAATTCCCTATTACGTTCTCCTCCTGACTCCTGAAGACCAAATCAGCCAGTAAGGCTACAATTCCGGCAACGAATATGGCATCCAGGACGCTGCTCCCCCCAATCGATATGAACACCGCTTCATCCCACGGATAGGTAATCGCTCGGTGCAGGTTAAGTATATCGACGCCAAACAAAATCCCCATGGTGGCTCCGGCATAAGACAGGAGGGCCGGATTGAAATTGCTCGCGCCTTTCATTTTTTTTAGCATAAACGAAATGGCCGCAGCCAGGATGGCCGGGATGGCAGACATATAAATTACCATCCCCGTCCCTGGTTCAAAACGCGTGAAAAGATAAGCTATCACCGAGACTATAAGAACCAGCAACGAAGTTTCCTTGAGAGGAATCCTTTTCTGTAACAGCAGCTTCACACTTATGATAACCGGGATTGAAAATCCCACCAGGTTAACGCCAATGGTAGCCTTGCCAAAACTAAATAAAGGCACATCGACGTACTTTGCGATGTCACTGACAGCGCTTGCTGTATTTCCGCTAACCGACAGCAAAGCGCTCGTCACCATTGGTAGAGCTGTCAGATAGATGAAGGAAGGCAAGGCTATCAGCAGAATTACCTCGATAGCTGTAAACCCCGCCAGGTGCAGGTAGAGGGCGAAGACTTCAATTACAAATAAAATGAAGGTGGCGGCCAGTATCAAAATAGGCAAGGATGGGGAGGCTCCGGTAATCAATTGTGTACTCGTCAATGACTGCCCTCGATATACCCTGGCTCAGATTAAGAAGTTGTATGCTAATACGCCGATAATAACAAATATCAGAGAGTGCTTCATCCCAGCCAGTACTGTTCCCTCGGCTATTTTCCCGGTGAACAGTCCGGAAAAAATGCCTTGAACAATGAGGGCGTGAAAGAACAAGGTTTTATACATTGCGATATCTTCCGAGGAGATGCGAAATTGCATTCCACTCATCTCAGTTACTTTGGTTTCGGCGGACATTTGTGCCATCATACCGATGAAGTACTGAGAAATAATGAGTATAACTGCCATGAAGACAAAAAAGGACATATACCCCACTAGCAGGTAAGGTTGGGTTTCAGCTCTTCTTCGCTTCTCCAGTCCCTTGGTTTGCTCGGCATCAATGGTCACGTTCTGCAATATGGGTCCTATCTCACCGCCGCTTTTCGAGGCCTCTACGATGGTGGACACCGTCCTCTTGATTAGCGGAGTCGGGTACTTTCTGGCTAGATACAGCACGGCTTCCTCAAAGGAAACCCCCCATGTCATCAGGTTATCCAGATGTTTTATGGCTGAGGTAAGAGCACCGTATTCTCCCCGTGCGCAAACGTTAAAAGCTGCCCGGATGGCCATCCCTGATTGTACCGCTAGAGAAATATCGCGCATGAGTTTTGGAAATTCCTCCTCTATTTTCCTTCTAGTCCCCTGCTTATGAAATTCGTAAAGGCCTGCCGGGATGAAGGCCAGTATCAGGGTAAAGATGATAACGTCAGATATTTTAACATGGAGGTATAAAAGAGTGGCGGCGAAAATAGTACCGAGGACGCCTGATATGACGTAGACAAGGGAAGGCTTCTCCTCGATGGCTTTCGTTGGATTTTCGATGAACTGCCTGAGGGTTGATTTTTGCCTCTGGCGCCGGACTGCTTCGAGTATTGCGTCTTGAGCCATATGAAACTCCACTCTTATTTTATGCCTGCAGGAGTCATAACATCGGCGAGCATTATAAACATGGTTGCCCCCAGTGGTATGGCGGCGTAGACAATTATCTTCAGGAGCATCGGGCTGGCGCCGCTCAGCATCATCATAGCCGCAAACATGACAATGATGAATAGCGGCCCAGCAATGATGGCGATAATATAAATCTCTGAAAGCATTCCGAGAGTGTTTATGTAATCGTTAAACTGCCTCCGGTTCTCTTCCATGTACTCCTCGGCTTTAGCTACGAAATATGACCCCATTTCTCCTCCTGAAAGAGCGCTCGTTATTGCTCCCTGTAGAAAGGTCCTGAGGTGCTCGGATGGGGTTACCGTGGCCAAATGTCTCAAGGCGCTCATGAAATCCATACCCAGAATCTCAACGTCTCTGACCAGCCGCCTGGCTTCTTTGCTTACTTCCCCATAGTATTCCTCTGTTGCTGCCAGCTTTTTAAAGATTTCAAATGGGATGATACCCACCGATGCCAGAGAAGCCATCCAGCCAATGGCGTAAGGTAATTTACCATCTATCTTCATTCTTCTTTCCCAGACTATAGCCACTAGATATTGATTAAAGAGAAATCGCCAAACGAGAAAAGAGAAAAAGGCGGCTGGAATCAGCAATAGAAGCTCGCCAGATAACCGAAGAATTCCCGATAACGGAGCGCCGGGTAGCCCCTTCAAAGCGTCCCAGACAAGGAAGTTGCCGAAGGCAAGGCGCCAGGCAAGAATGAATATCGGAACAAAAAACAAAGCCATGACTAAGGAATAGAAAGTCGCCAGAGAAAGCCAGGTATCTATCGACATACGCTTGTCTATCTTTCTCAGCGCCTCAGACTGCGCTGAGAACTTATTCCTTCTAGCTCGGAAATAAGCTCCGAATAGGCGGAGGGCAAGGCTGGTTATCATAGCTTCCCTTCTCTCACTTTCCTTTCAGTTTCGTCAGGGTCAACATTGAACTGAAAAAAGATTCCGGCCAGTCTCTCGAAGTCCGTTACCTTCTGCTCTATAAGCAATTTCAAAATCTGCACGCGGCGGGAAAACTCTTTAGATACTTCCTCTTCATTGAGGTTGAGCTTGCGCATTATCTTTTCAAACAGTCGTGATTCACCGCTGAAGGTAAACTCGTCAGGTCGCCAGCTAAACACCTGGTTAGTGGTTAGTGTCTCATTATCAAAGTCTACGCCCGTTACTTCCATAACAGCAGTGACCCGTCGGCCTCGGCCATCGCCTATTTTCACCATGCCGAGGAGCACTATTACGTCCAGGCTATCGAGTAGCATCAGGGGAACATCAATCGGCGCTTTGGTCAAGCGTCTGACCACCGCATTCACGGAGTCGCCGTGAAAAGTGGAGAGAGTGAAGTGCCCGGTAGCCATAGCTTGAAATAGGGTGTAAGCTTCCCTACCTCTTACCTCGCCGACCAGGATGTACTCCGGTCTCTGTCTCAGGGCCGACCTGAGCAAATCAAACATCTCTATCCGGCGGGATTCACTACCTTCCCTGGTTACTGCCGGAATCCAGTTCTGGTGGAGCAGGTTTATCTCCCGGGTGTCCTCAATGCTGACAATCTTGCTGTTAGCCGGTATAAACATAGACATAGCATTAAGCATTGATGTTTTCCCTGAAGCGGTGACGCCGGCGAAAAGAATGTTGCTACCGCTCTCTACCACCATCCAGAAATAGGCGGCCATCTCCACGGAGATAGAACCGAACCTTATCATGTCAACCGGGCTGAAAGGCACCTCCCGGAATTTCCTGATGGTAAAGGTGGAGCCTCTGGTGGTAACCTCGTCCCCGATGGTCATTTGCAGCCGGTCCTTGGTGGGCAGGGAGGAGCCAAGCATCGGATTGGCTAATGAAATGTGTCTTCCTGACCTCTGCGCCATCTTGTAAATCAGGGCATCAAGCTCTTCCTTGTTAAACCTGACGTTGGTCTCCAGCGAGCCATAGCGCCGGTGGTAAACGTAAAGGTTAATGTCCGGGCCATCGACCGATATATCCTCAATAAGATTATCTCTGAAGACGGCATCCATCGTCCCGTAGCCGACAAAGTCACGGGTTATATAGTACATTATTCTTTCCATACTCTCCAGGATTAGCTTAATACGGAGGTCCTGAAGTATTGTCGCCACCTTGTTCCGCAGATAGGCCTCAGTCTCACTTGTTTCGGTGAAAGTAGTATCGACCACGTCATAAAGGCGGGTCTTTAGCTCATTGAGCAGCTCTTTCTCCCCGGTGGTTAAGGCGTCTTCTTGAACGGTGTACCTCGGCGGTTTGGTATTCTTGATGGAAATGTAGGCGAAAGGCTCGTTCACCGGGTATGTTTCCAGAGCCCCTTCTTCTGGTATTGCTCGCGTGGGCGCTGCCGCCTCAAGCTCACTCGCTGTGCCGGTCGCTGCCGGCGGTTCCTCTTTGATTGAACGCTGCGCTGACTCTATAGACGCCGGCTCGCTTGCCGGGGATGTCTCCGCAGACGGCTTTGGCGCCGTCTCCGCGGCTAACGCAGCTGCAGCCGGCTTGTCCGCGGCGAGCTCTTTTTTCCCTCGCTGGAGTAATCTTTTCAACCAATCTATTATTTTACCCCAGCTAAATAGCCAACTAATGTCTAATTTGCGAATTATCGTTCGTCCCGTAGAGACACGGCATGCCGTGTCTCTACTTGCCGGGGATGTCTCCGCAGACGGCTTTGGCGCCGTCTCCGCGGCTAACGCAGCTGCAGCCGGCTTGTCCGCGGCGA
>JACPPR010000022.1 GCA_016190895.1 Chloroflexota bacterium
GCCCGGACCGGCAGACGTAGACAGATGGATTCAGCCACTGATGGAAGCACTGACACGCCCCTTGACTGAAAAGGAAAAGAAAAGCGGCCGTTGGGCGCCCCAGGAACCGAGGATACTCTTTGAAGGGACTCTTGAAGAAGCCGAGGAATTCTACCAGCAAACGGAGAACATACCCGGAATATTGAATGCCCCTTTCTGCAAATATACCGATGGACTGCCGGTGACTATACCCACTGAAGAACGAGTGGAGAGAATGTTGAAGGGCACCAGCCACAAACCGGATGAGCTGATTACTCTCCAGCGTGACCAGCCGGGAGCGAGGTCGGACATAGGCGCCGTAAGCAGAGGTAGACAGAAGGGCGAGGTAGTCAAGTTTATGCCTATGTACCGAACAGCCACAGTGGAACAGGTAGCGGTTAACGCTGTCATGGCTGGCTGCAAGCCGGAGTATTTCCCTGTAGTGCTGGCCATTGCCGAATCAGGCGGCGGCACCGGTGACGGCCGGGGTGGCGGCGGGGCGTTCCTGGTCAGCGGCCCCATTTACAAAGAAATAGGGATGAACGTTAGCTATGGCCGGTTTAGTGCCGGCAACCCGGCCAATAAAGCCATCGGCAGGGTCGGCAGTCTGCTATGGCGTAACCTTGGTGGCTATAAGGAAAGCGTAACCACCCTAATGACTTATGGCAGCGCAGTTACTAATGGTGGCTTCATCCTAGCCGAGTATGCGGACGCGCTACCGCCGGGTTGGAAGGGACTGAACGAAGAGCTTGGCTTCAGGAAAGATGAGAGCGTTATTATGGTTGCCAGACCGGGCGCATGGGGGATGGGGCAGGAACACCCGCCAGGCGGATACCGGGCGCTTCAGAAAAGCGGTCACGGGGCCTTAGCCAGATTTCTCGATGTTAAGGGCATACCCGGACCGCACAACTACGTCGATTACATCATCGATGGCATTTGGAGAACTCATGAGGGAGGTTTCACCCTGGTGTTTGTTCCCCAGATGGCACAGGATATGTATAACTATGGCTTCAAATCTAAAGAGGCCATCTACGAGCATATCTGGAAGAAGAGCTTTGAGCCGGTAAAGACATACAGGATGCGTGGCGGGCCTGATTTACGAACAAATGGCTGGATGGGGATAGAGAAAACTTCAGGGAAACACTGGAAAGAGCTCTCGGATGACTATATGGTACCTGCTGGAGGGGATGACCCCTTCAGCAACTACTGCATAATCGTCTGCGACGGTCAGGAAACAAGTTCCGAGCGATTCAGCGGCGGGCACGGCCCTGCTTTCAGCATAGATGCTTGGAGGTAGAGGTTAGCCAAAGTTCCGCAACTGGACAAAGTTCTCAGGTTGTTTTAGAATCCGAGCACTACCTCCAGCGCAAGGAGAATAAGAAGCCCAAGAAAAATCGAAGAAAGGAAGAAAAGGAAGGAATGATGAAAAAAAGGATACTATGGTCGGCGGTGAGTCTCGTTATGGCGCTATCACTAGTGCTGGCAGCCTGCGCCCCGGCGGCACCAACCACCCCGACTACCCCAACGACTCCAACTGCTCCAACCACACCGACTGCCCCGATTACCCCAACCGCGCCGGGAGCGGAACCCGTCCAGAAAGAGCCGGTGGCGCCGACCGGCGAAACGCCCAAATACGGCGGCACGCTTAACCGTTACTATAACGGTGGAGCTCTCAATTTCGATGACAGCAACGTATCACCCAACGCCGCTGTCTCGCATGTCAACCAGAAACTTTATGAGGGCGACTGGACTAAGGGGAACGCCGGCGGTTACGGCACAAAAGAGAGCCGGTGGGGCTCTGATTACCCCGACCTTTTCAATCTCAAAGCAGGAATGCTCGCTGAGAGTGTCAAGTGGAGCGCCGACTTTGCTAAGAATGAAGGCACTATCGTCTACCAGATTCGCCAAGGAGTGCATTGGGCGAGACCGAATACGGATGCCGGACGCTTGATGGCAGGACGCGAGTTTACAGCTGATGATGCCATCTTCAACCTGAAGCGGAATGTTCAACAATCCGGGATGACCATCTACCGCTCTAATGCCGAACTACGCAATGCCCCGATAACCAAGACCGGCCCCTGGGAGATTACCATCAAGACCCCCATCGAGGGGCTGATGTCGGGTCTGAGCCGCTTTAGCGATTCAAACGTTATGTATCCTCCGGACGTGATAACGAAATACGGCAACATGCAAGATTGGAGGAATTCCGTCGGCACAGGGCCGTACATTCTCACTGAATACGTCGCTGGAAGTTCGGTAATTCTGGAGAGAAATCCAGCTTACTGGCAGACAGACCCCATCGGCCCGGGCAAAGGCAACCAGCTACCCTATCTGGATAGAGTCAGATACATCGGCATACCCGACCTGTCCACCAGGATTGCGGCGCTGCGGACAGCCAAAATCGACGAGAGCGCCGGTCTCTTCCTTCCCGAGGCGCTCCAGCTAAGGAAAATCCAGGGATTAAAGGAAACTTTTGCGATGTCGGAGACGGGTAGAGGCTTCTCGACGCAAATCGTGCATGACCGGCCTCCCTTTAACGACATCCGGGTTCGTCAGGCGCTAATGCTGGCAACCGATTTTAATTCGATACTCCAGAGTTTGTTCCAGGGTGAGGGACTAGTCCAGAACTATCCGATTGGGTACGTTCCGGAATACAAGGAGATGTTCCTTGGTCTCGATGACCCTGAGTTCCCTCCGGCAACTAAAGAGCTTTTTACCTATAACCCGGAGAAGGCACGTCAGCTTCTGAAAGAAGCCGGCTATCCCAACGCCCTTAAGACATCGGTACTCCTGACCTCCGGCGGAGTCGACTACTACTCGATAATCAAGGACCAGTGGGCTAAGGTAGGCATCGACCTGACGCTGGATGTCAAGGAGAGCGCTGTCCTCACCAGCCTTTTGATAGGTAAGCAACAAACCACTTTAGTAAGCCGCAATACGGCGCCCATAGGTCAATTCCTGTCGGCGATACAACTCTCGGGACCGGCCGAGGCCAATGCCGCTATGGTTAACGACCCGGTTGTCGACGAATGGTTGGTCAAGATTCGAACCGCTGCCGTCACCGATATATACGATGCGATGAGGCAATATAAAGAGATGACGAAATACATTGTCCAGCAGACATGGGCTGTTCCGGAAGTCACCGGATATCGGTATACCTTCTGGTGGCCCTGGCTGAAGAACTACTCCGGTGAATTCAGCGTCGGCTATGCGGATTACGCCTGGGACAGGTACATCTGGTACGACCAGGACCTGAAGAAATCGATGGGGTTCTAAGCTGGGATGTAGCTAGAGTCAGTAAAATTGTCCTGAAGCACCAGTTGCCTGAAATAATTTAAGGAGAGTGCGAAAATGGCAGAAAAAGGTAAAGTCTCC
>JACPPR010000025.1 GCA_016190895.1 Chloroflexota bacterium
ATGGACAATCTGACGGCGATAGTCGAGGCAGTGGTAAAAGCCAAACCGAGCGGAGCTAAAGGCCAGTATATTAAGACGGCCTCGCTAAAATCTACCATGGGCCCGGGCATAAAGCTTGACCTTAAACCAACCCTTTCCTTAACTGCCACCTGATTCAGAAGTAACAAGTTTCAAGTAACAAGTATCAAAATCTCTAAGGAGCCTATTAAAAATGGATGATGTCGCCATTGTCGGGGTGGGGCAAAGCGCCTTCACGCGGAAAAGCGGCGTATCGATTAGGGAGCTTTGTTTCGACGCCTTTAAGGAAGCGATGACCGGGCTGGACTTAACCAACAAGGACATCGACGCCTCCATTACCTGCTCGGCGCCGGAGTATGATAAACAAAGGACGCCTTCGGGCCTGATATCGGAATACCTGGAGCTGACCCCAAGCCCGGCATTTTACATCGAAAGCGTCTGCTCCTCGAGTACAACCGGGTTGAGAGTCGCCTACTCTCTGATAAAATCCGGCCTGCATAGAGTAGTCGCCGTTATCGGCTTTCAGAAGATGTCAGAGCTAAGCTCCCGCGATTCGGCGGAGAGGATGGGCAGGGGCGCCGATATCATGTGGGAAGCCCCCTTCGGCATCAGCATGCCTTCCGGCTACGCTATGTTCGCCCAAGCCCATATGGCTCAGTTCGGCACCACCGTAGAGCAATTGGCCAGAGTGCGAGTTAAGAACGCCAGCTACGGAGCTAAGAACCCCAAGGCGACCTACCGCAAGGAAGTGACCCTGGAAGAGGTGCTGACTTCAGCGCCGGTCGCCACTCCGTTGAAGATGTTCGATGCCTGCGCTAATGCCGATGGCGCTTCTTGTATCATAGTCGCCAGCGCGGACGTGGCTAAAAAAGTCAGCAAAATCCCCATCTGGATTGCCGGTCTGGGCGCCGCCACGGACACGATGAGTATGTCGGGCAGGAAGTCACTGACAAGTTTAAGCTGCGCCAAGGATGCCGCCGCCCAGGCTTACAAGATGGCTGGCGTAAAGCCGCAGGACATCGATGTGGCTGAAGTCCATGATTGTTTCACCATTTCCGAGATTCTGGCCTATGAAGACCTGGGCTTTGCCAAACCCGGCGAGGGAGCCAGACTCGTCGATGAAAAACAGACCTATGTCGATGGCAAGATACCCGTAAATGTCGATGGTGGGTTGTTATCCAAGGGTCATCCTGTCGGGGCAACCGGCGGCTCGCAGATGAGAACTATCGTCCGGCAGCTCCGGGGAGAAGCGACCGAAGCCCAGGTAAAGAATGCGGAGATAGGCCTGGTTCATAATATCGGCGGGGTTGGGCAATATGGTAACGTGGTGATTCTGAGGAGATAATAGATGGGCTTCGAGACTTTCGGCAAAGTCAGTTTTACCTCTGAAACAAAGGCGGCCGCTTTTGTAGATTACCTGGCGCAGGGCAAGGTAATGGGAACCAGGTGTAAAGCCTGCGGCACTGCTTACTTTCCACCAAAAATGGATTGCCCATCATGCCCGGATAGTGAAACGGAGTGGGTAGAGATAACCGGTCCCGGTAAACTAATTGCCTACTCTACGGTCCACTACGGCCCGGCCGGGTTCGAGGACGACGCTCCCTATACTATCGCCGTAGGTGAATTCGGAAATGGCTTGCACATATTCAGCCGTATAAGCAAAGATATTAAAGTGGAGGAAATTAAACCAGGAATGAAGCTGAAGGTGGTCCCGATTAAGCTAACCGGAGACAGACTCAGCTACGAATTCCAAAAAGCTTAGGTTTGTGTTAAAATAACGAAGTTCCTGAGACAGCGGGTGTCCAAATCCGGACTTAAAGAATGCCTGCCGAGGATAGCAAGAGAAGATTAGCCGCTCTTACAGAGAGATAGGAGTCTAATCGGTCTGATTGAAGTCCTCGTGCGAACGCAGAGGACTTTTTTATTAGGTGTATTAGGCAGGAGGAATGAGAGAAATGGCTAAAAGAGAAGCAAAGGCAAAAGTTATCGATGAGCTTGAGGAGGAGTTTGCTAAATGTAACGTTGGTATCTTTATCGACTACCGGGGATTACCCACTCCCGAAATGACGGCCCTACGCCGCAAGTTACAGTCGACAGGCAACAAGTACCGGGTGGTCAAGAATACCCTGGCCCGCTTTGCCGCGGAGAGAACGGGCAAGAAAGAGTTGGGCGGTCACCTGAAAGGCCCGATGGCGATTGCCTTCGGCTATACCGATATGAGCGGCACAGCCCGGGTGGTGACCGACTATCTTAGCGAGTCAAAAGCCAACATCAGCATCAAGGGCGGCTTTATCGGGGACACATTGCTGACCCCTGACCAGGTTAAAACCCTGGCCACACTGCCATCTCGAGAGATACTGCTGGCAATGGTGCTCGGGCAAATGAAAGCGCCGGTTTCGACTCTGGCCGGTCACCTGGCAAGCCCATTAAGAGGATTTATCGGAATATTAGAGGGAAGAATGAAACAATTGGAGGGAAAGTAAAATGGCAGAGACCAAAATCGCAGGAATCATGGAGACTATCAAAGGGATGACGGTGCTGGAACTGGCCGAGCTGGTGAAGACGCTCGAGACCGAGTTCGGCATCACGGCCGCAGCCCCGGTAGCGGTGGCAGCAGCGCCTGCAGGGGGTGCCGCGCCAGCCAAGGCTGAAGAAGAAAAGACCGAATTCAACGTCATTCTCAAGGAAATCGGAGCTAACAAGATTAGCGTCATCAGAGCGGTACGTGAGCTTACCAATCTGGGACTGAAAGAGTCCAAGGACCTGGTCGAGGCTGCCCCCAAGCCTGTTAAGGAAGGGGTAAACAAAGATGAGGCAGCCACCGCCAAAGCCAAGCTGGAAGAAGCCGGCGCCAAAGTTGAAATCACGTAATACCAAATTAGTTTAATAATGTCATTCTCCGGTCTGTGGCGGAAGGCGAAGCAATCCGGGCGAGGGGGAAACCTCTCCACCCGGATTGCCGCGTCGCGGAGTTTACACTGACCCTGAACGTAGTGAAGGGGAATGTGCCCTCGCAATGACACCTCGGTGGTGAGATTCTTATTCCAATTTGCAATCAAGATGGCAATAAGAAAGTTGAGAGGGACGCACAGGCGGGACGCCCCGTATCAAGTACGGGGCAGGCTCTGTGCCACCAGTTTACGTGCTATCTTGAAAGCTAAAGCGAATTAGATTCGGACTCACGGATTACAGCTCAGCACGACCAGTTGAAAAAAGAGCGGACTAGGTATATAGTAAGCTAAATAAATCCGCATAGCCGGGTGATAGAAATGAGTCAAAGGGTTGTGCTAATGCTCATCGGAGGCTTTTTCATTCTCCTCGGCATCATTGCGATTATCTGGGACGGGCTGGAGAAAAACAAATACTTCGATACTATTGCCCGCCGCCCTGACACCAGAGAGTTCCTGACAGGCTGGCCGCCGCGACCGCAGTTCGGCGCCCTGAAGACGGGAGGCTGGATTGCCATTGTCCTCGGTGTAGTGCTGTCGCTGGGCGGCTTTTTCCGGTGGTGGGGCTAAGACCAGAAACGGTAGGTAAAGACTCTAAGCGAGGGGGCGTTGCCCCCTCCTTATTATTTTCACTTCTTCCTCCCGAGAAGGACAAAATACTCTCCAGATTTGCTGTCACTGTTTGCTTCCAAAATGGGAAATAACAAATTACATTTTTTGATGACGGACACATACGTAATACTACGTAGATACCGGCGGCACCAAAAAGTGCTAAAATGTTATATGCACCCAGAATCAGGAATGAGCAAAGCTTCTACCGGCAGGGAAGCCAGTGCCGGTGTTTCCATATTTTACCGTGTCGTCTTAACGTGCCTCTTAGTTACTTCGATTTTCGTGACTGCTGTCTATCGTATTCCTGCCGGGCATAGCCCGGCGCAGTCCCACATACACTACGTCTTCTCGCCTTTCCAGCAAGCAGTTTGCAATATGGCTGACCTGCCCGGGCCGGCGGGCGCCGCTGAGAATTCAGTCTCCGCTTCAGGAGGCAAGAATGACCGGGCACAGGTCTGCACGTGTTCCCAGCAGCCCGTATTAACGAAGTATAGTTTTAGCCTGGCATCAATATCGGCTCACCCGCCTTTCCTTTCTAAAGAGGCAGCGCCCCCTGTCTACAGAGCGGCTGTCTTTCAAGAAACTATTTCCTTCCCTGAAGCTCCCGTTTCCCGCATCGAGATTCCTCCCCGCGCGTCATAGCTTAAGCCGCCCTTCTGACTACTGTCTTCCATGTTAGCCGCTATGCGGTCGACGGCTGTTCGCAGTATGCAGGACACCACGGTACGACGCAAGAAAAATTGGTTTTAGGGAGTCTCGAATGAAAACTTTAAGATTTTTGAACCTGATGCTAATCATTCTTCTAACGGTTACGCTAACTATCGGACTGACTGGCGCTACTGCTTCCGCCCACGAGCGACGAGATGTAGGCAAGTATCTGGTCGTTGTCGGCTGGCTTGGGGAACCGGCTTTCGAGGGGCAAAAGAACGGAGTGGACTTAAGAGTCACGAGTAATGTAAGTGGCGAGACTAAGCCGGTAGAGGGGCTAGAGAAGACCATGCAGGTCGAGATTACGCACGTGTCTACCGGAGTATCGAAGGTAATTGCTCTTCGGACGATTTTCCGCGACCCGGGACATTATACCGCTGACTTGATACCCACCGCTTCAGGGGTTTACCGCATGCGCTTCTTCGGCACCATCGAGGGGACGCCGGTAAACGAGACGTTTAACTCCAGAGGTGGCGGCGGTAATTTCAACGATATGGAATCATCGGCCGAACTGCAGTTCCCCACCAAAGTCGCTGAAGTGCGCGAGATAGAAGCTGTAGCCAGACACCTAGAAGAAGAAAACCACGAACTTGAGGAAGGTATCACAAAGGCGAACACAATGGCCATTGCAGGTATTGCGCTCGGAGCGCTCGGCACTGTTGCGGGCGTCGTTTCTCTGATAGCGTCAAGGCGAAAGGCGAAATGACCGGGAGATTCGAGAACTGTCACAAGAACACAAGAGTCGTCCTACGCGCGCAGCGCGCAGGACGACTCTTGGCCGCGACAGCACGCACAGGCGGGGACGCCTGTGCCACCAAAGCCAAGGGCGCACAGGCATGGACGGGATTAGTCTTAGCCGCGGCAGCGCTACTGGTTATCTCAGTCTTGTCTTCCGGTGTGGCGCTGGCTCATGCTGCGTTCGTCCGCTCCGAGCCAGCGCCTAACTCGGTCCTGTCCGAACCGCCGGGCGCCGTCACTATCTGGTTTACCGAAGCGGCGGAACCCGGACTGAGCGAAATCAATGTGTTGGATGCATCGAGCAGCCGTGTTAGCACAGAAGCGGTCACGGTCTTGCCCGGAGACCCGAAAGCCCTGACAGTGCGGCTGCCCCGCCTGCCCAACGGGGTGTATACGGTGGCCTGGAAGGCTTTTTCCGCCGTCGACGGGCATTCGCTATCCGGGTCATTCGTGTTTTCGGTCGGGGTACCGCTCGCGCAAGCCCCTGTTTTACCGGCGGCAACAAAAGCGGAGGAACCGTTAGTCCAGGCTCCTGCCGAAGTCGTGCTGCGGTGGCTTGGATTGTTGAGCATTCTGGCCGTTATGGGATGTCTGGTTTTTGAGTTGTTTATCTCACGGCCGCTTCTCGCCTCCGATAACGCCAGCGAGGCCATGCAGAGCATGGACAGCCGGATGGAATCCCGCACATTGAGCTTTGTCGGGCTGGCGGCAGGAATTTTCTTGGCGGCAACGATAGGCGAGCTACTGATGAAGACGTCGGCGGCTACGGGCGCTTCGCTATTCCGGACATTCGGACGTCCGGTGGCGAGCGTTCTCCAGACAGACTGGGGAAATCTCTGGGTGTGGCGTGTGGCCGTACTCTTCGGGATGATTATCGTCCTGATGCTTGCATCCCGTGACCGGAGCAAAGACCGGTTATCCGGCCGGCGCGAATGGGAGATGGTAGCGTTGGCCTTCTCCGCAGGAATTCTCTTCACAATTGCTCTGGTCAGCCACGGAGCGGCCACCAGCGAGATAAGGACAGCGGCAATCTTCTCCGATTATCTCCATCTGCTGGCGGCGAGCGTCTGGATAGGGGGCATATTTTATCTGGCGCTGGTCATTCCGCCGGTGATGAAGGCTCAGCGGAAGCTGTCCGAGAGCAAGCGAGCTTCCGGCCGGCGAGCCGCCAACTCCGAGCTTTTCTGTCCGGAAAATCATGTCACGGTCATCGCCAGGTACTCCACTCTGGCTATGCTGAGTGTCGGTACCCTGTTCATCACGGGACTGTATAGTTCTTGGGCACAGGTTACCACACTGCCGGCGCTGGCTACTCCCTACGGGAAAACGCTGCTTATAAAGCTTGGGTTAATCGTTCCGTTGCTGCTTCTCGGGACGGTTAACCTGCTCTGGGTCAGACCGCGCCTGGCGCATGATGGGGCAGCTTTACGGGTACTACGCAAGACCATTACTGCTGAGGCGGTTCTTGCCGCCCTGGTAATCCTGTCTGTGGGGAGTCTGGTCGGTCTGGAGACTGCCCGGCAAGTGGCGTCACGGCAGGAGCTAAGCCAACCGGACCGGCTTGTTGTGCAGAAGACATCAGAAGGGGTCAACCTGAAGATAATTATCGAGCCAGGTACCCTGGGACCGAATCCGGTGACTATCTTTCTGACGGACCGGTCAGGCCGGCCGATTACTAATGCTACAGCCGTTACCCTGCAGCTAACCTATCTGGACGGGGAGATAGCGCCATTTTCGGAAGCTACCCTTGACCACGGAGGCGGCATCTGGGTGGCGCACGAGCCTTTTTTCAGTGTCGCCGGAAACTGGCAAGCGTCTCTCGTGGTACAGAGGCCAGGGGCTTTCGATGCCAGAACATCGTTTCAGTTCCGGATACCGCTTTCGGCCGAAGGCACTGTCATTACGCTATCTGCTGAAACAGGCAGGCGTCTCTTTGGTATCGAGTTGGCCCTCCTCGGGTTTTTGTTTGGCGGAGTCGGGCTTTCCGCAGGCGGACGGAAGACACGGGCTGGCATGGCAGCGATGGCGTTGGGCGCCATCGCAATCGTTGCCGGCCTGATTGTGGCGCTGGTACCAGCGTTAGGATAAGATGTTGCGAATGGCTGAAACACCAGGCTTCCGCGAAACTAGAGAACTTAATTCAAAATCCCCCTCAGTCCCTCCCGTATCAAGCACGGGACAGGCTCTTTGCCAAAGGGGGAAGACAGGTATCTCCCTTTTGTAAGGGAGATTAAAAGAGGGATTTAGAACGTTTCGCGGATGGCTTGAAACACCACACGCCTTGACACTGAACAGGGGCTTTGTTAAAATCTTCACGGCTTCCCGACCTAAGGCTCTCCTCAAAGAGTCTTCGACAAATACCTTCGAAGGAGTTTTGCCATGCCAATCGACTACAAGAAGGAAGGCAAAATCGCCATTTTCACCATCGACCGCCCCCGGGCTTTCAATGCTATGGATAGGGAAACCTGGCAGAGCCTGCAGGACGCGATGACCGATTTCCGGGATGATGATAATCTGTGGGTAGGCATCATCACCGGCTCCGGCAACAAGGCTTTCTGCGCCGGCGCCGATATCAAAGATACCCTGCCATTTATGAGGGAACACGGCCACAGCCACTGGGCCTGGCCGACGACCCCAATGTACGGTCTCGATTTATGGAAACCGCTTATTGCAGCTATCAATGGGGTGGCCCTGGGGGGCGGGCTGGAAATAGCCCTCGCCTGCGATATCAGAATAGCTGCTGAGGGCGCCCGGCTGGGCACGCCAGAGGTAACCTTAGGCCTGATACCCGGCTGGGGAGGCACCCAGAGACTGCCCCGGATGATACCCTGGTGCAAAGCCGCCGAGCTGGTGCTGATGGGCAAACCGGTGGACGCCCAGGAAGCCTACCGCATCGGCCTGGTGAACAAGGTGGTATCGCCGGAAACCTTGATGGCCACAGCCAGGGAATGGGCGGAAACCATCTGCCAGGCGGGACCGCTCGCTGTCAGAGCCGCCAAAGAGGCAATGATTCGGGGCAGCAGTATGCCTTTGAACGATGGCATCGTACTGGAGAGGGCTTTGTTAGCCTACGTTCTCAGCACGCAGGATTTTATCGAAGGCACGACGGCCTTCGGGGAAAAGCGCAAAGCTGATTTTAAGGCACAATAACCGACACTGAAAAGGAGGAGCAATGGAAATCAAGAAGGTGGGCATACTCGGCGCCACGGGAACGATGGGTCGAGGTATTGCCCAGATATGCGCCCAGGCCGGCTACCAGGTACTCGCCTCATCGAGAGACGAAAAGCGCCTGGCCGAAGCCCTGGCATTCATCGATTCCGCCCTGGCCCGGTCGGTAGAGCGGGGCCGACTGACCAAGGAAGCCAAAGACGCGGCGCTCGCCCGAATTAAGGGCACCACTAATATCGCTGACTTTAAGGACTGCGACCTGGTTATAGAAGTCGCCGCCGAGGACTTAGAGATTAAAAAGAAGACGTTTGCCGAACTGGACAAAATATGCAAGAAAGAAGCCATACTGGCTACCAACACCTCGGTGCTGCCGGTGACCGAAATAGCCAAAGTGACTAACCGGTGGGATAAAGTGGTCGGCTTGCATTTCTTCAATCCGGCGCCGGTGATGAAACTGGTGGAAATCATCAAGACGGGACTCGCCAGCGCTGAAACTATCGAGACGGCCAAGAAGTTCGCTGTTTCCGTGGAGAAAACGCCGGTAGTGGTGATAGATGCGGCCGGCTTTATCGTCAACCGCCTGGCAACCCCCTTTATGCTCAATGCCATGAAAATGTTGGAGCAGGGAGTGGCCTCGGCACAGGACATCGATACGGCGGTTACCCTCGGTCTGAATCACCCGATGGGACCGCTGGCGCTCGCCGACCTCATCGGTAATGACATCGTCCTCGAAATGGCGGACGCCATGCACAAAGCCCTGAAGGAAGATAGGTTCATCGCCCCACCCATCCTGAGGAAGATGGTGGCCGATGGCAAGCTCGGTCGCAAATCCGGTAAAGGCTTTTACGACTATTCTAAGAAGTAGGGGCGAACCCCTGTGTTCGCCCAGCAGGGCAGGCCCCAGTGCCTGCCCTTACAGAATTCCCGCGAAACAGTAACTCGTAGTCTCCTCTCACCTTGTGGGAGAGGATTAAGGTGAGGGGTTGCAGAGAATCCCGGCAAGTAAACAACTGAAAAGGAGAAGTTAATATGGCTGAAGCAGTAATCGTCAGTGGGGCAAGAACGGCAATAGGTAATTTCGGCGGCTCGCTGCAGGATGTGCCGGCGGCCAAGCTGGGCGCCATCGCCATCAAAGGGGCTCTCAAAAAGATAGGCTTGAAGCCCAAGGCGGACCCGAAGGTACTGGACTACGCGCCGTCTATGCTGAGGGATGCCGGCGTCATCGAGCTTGAAAAGAAGTACGCCGATTGGGGCGCCGACCTCAAAGAAGTCAATGTCGATGAAGTGATTATGGGCAACGTTCTCCAGGCCGGGCAGGGGCAAAACTCAGCCCGCCAGGCATCTATCTACGGCGGTATCCCCAAAGAAGTCAACGCCTACACGGTGAACAAGGTTTGCGCCTCCGGGATGAAGGCGGTCGCCCTAGCTGCCCAGGCCATCAAGGCGGGCGATGCCGAGATCATCATCGCCGGCGGTATGGAAAGTATGAGTTCCGTCCCCTACTATGCCCCCAAAGCCAGATGGGGAGCCAGAATGAACAACACCGAGCTGGTGGACGGCATGGTCTTCGATGGACTCTGGGAGGGGTTCTACAACTATCATATGGCGATGACCTCCGAGAATATCGCCAAGAAATGCGGCATCACGCGGCAGGACCAGGACAAGCTGGCCGTGGATAGTAATAACAGGGCTCTGGCGGCAATCAAGGGAGGCATCTTCAAAGACGAGATTGTCCCCGTTGAAGTCACTGTAGGCCGCGAGAAAAAGATGTTCGATACCGATGAGCACCCCAGGGAAAGCACTATGGAAACCCTGGGCAGGCTGCGGCCGGCCTTCGGCGCCGATGGCACGATTACGGCCGGCAACGCATCCGCAATCACGGATGCGGCGGCAGCCCTGGTGATAATGTCGGATGCCAAGGCAAGGCAACTCGGTCTCAAGCCGCTGGCCACTATCATCGCCTATGCCACCGGCGGGGTAGACCCGGCCTATATGGGGCTGGGTGTCGTCCCTGCCACGCGGAAAGCGCTCAAGGTGGCCGGGCTGGAACTGAAGGATATGGACGTCATCGAGTTGAACGAGGCCTTCGCTTCGCAATCGCTGGGCTGCATCGGGGAGCTTAATATAGACTGGAACAAGACCAATCCTTATGGCGGCGGCATCTCGCTGGGACATCCCATCGGCTGCACCGGCGCCCGGATTCTCGTCACCCTGTCCCACGATATGGTGCGTCGCAACCTGAAGTACGGCCTAGCCACCCTCTGCATCGGCGGCGGGCAGGGCATGGCTGTCGTTTTAGAGAGAAAATAGTTTAATAAAATCCTAACCCCTTTATCCCCTTCCCTTTTATAAAGGGAAGGGGACTTTGGTTGTTTAGGCAGGCCGGCTTCCCCCCTCTCTGACCTCGCTCGGTTTCTGAGCGTGCGTTGTGCTATACTTAAAGCACCACATAAGTGGGAGGTGACTATGAGAAAAGTGAGACTGCCCGTTGTTATCACGCAAGATGAAGACGGTTATTATTTAGCCGAAGTCCCCGTACTCCGAAGTTGCTTCACGCAGGGGAAAACAAGAGAAGAAGTTCTGTCGAACATAAAGGAAGTTATCCATCTCTGCCTGGAGAGTATGGCTAAAGAGGGCACCCCGATTCCTGAAAAGTATACCCTAGAACAGGTTGAGATTGCCGTCTAATGCCTCGGTTGCCAATGATTTCCGGGGATGAGTGCATCGCCGCCTTGGAGCGGCTCGGCTACAAGGTAGACCGCGTCAGAGGAAGTCATGCCTGGCTGGTCTGCCCGGGACGCGCCCCAGTTCCGGTGCCCAAACATCGTGAGCTTGGTCGGGGTATTCTAAGGAAAATAATCCACATCGCGGACATCAGCGATGAGGAATTTATTAGACTCCTGAAGTAGGAATTACCTGCTACGGTTTATTGTCAGCCTTGCCCACGATATGGTGCGCCGCAACCTGAAGTATGGCCTGGCCACCCTGTGCATCGGCGGCGGGCAGGGCATAGCTGTCGTCTTGGAGAGAAAGTAACCCCCCTTTTCAGGCAGAACCTCTTATCCTCTCCTCCCTGAAAAGGGGGGAGGGGATAATATTTTAGAGAGGCAGAAACAAACAAGTATCAAGTAAACAAGTAACAAGTAACAATGGAACAAAGTTTAAGGAGGACAAAATGGCTGCAAGTGAGACCTGGTATGAGGATGATTCATTCTGGCAAATATGGGGGCCGATTTTGTTCGATAAAAAGCGAATCGCAAATGCGGTGACGGAAGTAGACCAGCTTATCAAACTGGCGAACCTCCCCGCCGGAGCGCATGTCCTCGACCTGTGCTGCGGCGTGGGCAGGCACTCACTGGAATTGGCTCGACGCGGCTTCCGCGTAACCGGCGTCGACCGCACTTCAGAATATCTGGCACAAGCCAGGGAATTAGCAAAGACAGAGGGACTGGACATCGAGCTTATCCACCAGGATATGAGGGAATTTTGCAGGCCGGAAGGTTTCGACGCCGCAATCAACCTGTTCACTTCCTTCGGCTACTTTCAAGACGAAGGAGAGAACCGCAAAGTAGCCGAGAACCTGTTCCGCTCTCTGAAGTCCGGGGGCGTTCTTATAATGGATATGTCCGGTAAGGAAGTAATAGCGCGGAATTTCAGGGAGCGCGACTGGAGCGAGCGAGACGATGCATTCCACCTTGAGGAGAACAGGGTTCTCAGCGACTGGGAACGCATAGAATCCAGATGGATTGTTTTTCGCGATAACAAACGCTACGAGGGCGGGAACAATGTCCGCCTCTACGCGGGGTCAGAACTGAGGGCGCTTCTGACCGGCTGCGGCTTTGCCCCTGTTAACATTTACGGCAGTTTCGAGGGCATGCCGTACGACCAAACAGCCAGGAGACTCGTGGCTGTGGCGCGAAAGGAGTGACGCTGATGGAACCAATCGAACTAGGAACAAAGCGACTTCTGCTCAGGCCGTTCAGTCTTAATGACATAGATGACCTCATCGAATATGCCAACAGCCCAGGCTGGGAACGCTATCTGGTGAATGTCCCCTATCCGTACACGAGACAGGTCGCAGAGAAGTTCCTGGCGATGTTCCTAGATACGGCAAACTGGCAACAACAAGGGATACTTGCCAACTTCGCTATCCAGCTTGAGGGCAAGGTAGTCGGGGAAGTATATCTGAACCAGCAGAAATACGATCGCGAGAATGAGCGTGCCGAGATTGGATACTCGCTCTCAAGCCTGCACTGGAACAAAGGGCTGACGACCGAAGCGGCACGGGCGGTCGTAAATTGGGCTTTTCAAACTTACAGTTTCAATCGCCTTTACGCCACCTGTGACCCTAGAAACGTCGGTTCATGGCGGGTAATGGAAAAGCTGGGTATGAAGCGCGAGGGCTGGCTGCGGAACCATGTAGTCTGGAACGACGAGGTGCGCGACCAGCTATATTATGGGATTCTACGGGAGGAGTGGAGATTTAATCCCCCTTAGTCCCCCTTTACGAAAGGGGGATACCTAACATAAGGAACCAGACAAGTAGGCATCAGGCTATCTGAAAAGACCTACGTCAAAGTCGTTCTGTCATCCTAGCGAAGGCTGGAATCCAGAGTGAGGGGAGACGTCCGGATTCTGGCTGGAGTTTACACTGAGCCTGACGAATGTACCAGAATGACAATTTTCGGACAGCATTATAGACTGGAACTTCGGGTCACGTTTCCAAATCCCCTTCCCAATCTGCTATAATTCACCTAAACGACATCTTTAATTTCTTACCCCTCATCTATTCGCTTCGCTCATGGCAGGCTTACATCTCCCGCAAGGGGAGAGAGACTTATTAGGAAGGAGGTCTAATGCCAAATATTGAAGAGATCGGGCAAGAGCTAGCTAAGAAGCTGCCGAAGTATGACGCCGAGTACATCGAGGTGCGCCTCGAAGAGAGCCAGACCGGCAACATCAGCTACCGGGGCAAGAAGCTGGAAGCGGTTACCCGGAGCGCCTCGGTGGGGGGCAACGTGCGGGCGCTGGTGAAGGGGGGCGGGTGGGGCTTCGTCAGCTTCAACAGCCTCGAAGACCTGCCCAAGAGAATAGAAGCGGCAATCAAGCAGGCCCGCTTCGTCAAAGGCGAAGCGATTAAGCTGGCCGAGGTGAAGCCGGTCAGCGATACCGTGCTCGCCGACAAGACGAATAGCCCGATGGCGGTTTCCCTGACCGAGAAAAAAGAGCTGCTGGACGGCTATAACAATATCATCTGGAGCACGAAAGGCATCCAGACTTCGAGCATCGGCTACGGCGATGGGCAGAGAAAAACCGTCTTCCTGAACTCGGCGGGCAGCTTTATCGTGCAGGAAAGGATAGATGTCAATATGCGCCTGAACGCAGTGGCGGCCAAAGATGGCGATGTCCAGCAGGCCGGCGTGAGCCTGGGTAGCCGGGGCAATTTCGCCGCCGTCCGCGGACTCGATAAGAAGGCAAAAGAGATAGCCGAGTTGGCCGTGGAGATGCTGGCTGCCCCGCAGGTGAAGGGAGGAGAATACACGGTGGTGCTCGACCCGGTGCTGGCCGGGGTTTTCGTCCACGAGGCATTCGGTCACCTTTCCGAGGCTGACTTCGTCTATGAAAACGAGCAGGTGCGCCAGCTGATGAAATTGGGCAAGGTTTTCGGCGGTAAAGAGCTAAATATAGTCGATGGGGCGGCGGTGCCGGGGCTGAGGGGCAGCTTCAAATATGATGACGAAGGCACGCCGGCCACCAAGACCTACCTGATTCGTGAAGGCAAGCTGACGGGCCGGCTCCACTCCAGAGAAACGGCGGCCAAGATGGGTGAGCCGCCCTCGGGCAATGCCCGCGCCATCAGCTACCGCTTCCCTCCCATCGTCAGGATGACCAACACCTACATCGAGCCGCGCTCGGCTTCTTTTCAGGACATCATCGCCGATGTCAAGGAAGGAGTTTATGTCAAGAACTGGTACGGCGGCACGACGAGCATGGAGATGTTCACCTTCTCCGCCGGTGAGGCTTATATGATACGCAACGGCAAGCTCGCCGAGACAGTGCGGCCGGTGGTGCTGACCGGCAATGTCTTCAACACCCTTAAAAATATCGACGCCATCGGCAATGACCTGGATTTCAACCAGGGCGGCGGCTGCGGCAAGGCGGGGCAATCGCCCCTGCCCGTTTCCAACGGCTCAGCGCATATCAGGATTCAACATTGCCTGTTGGGAGGCAAATAGTGGAAGAAATACTCGCAAAAGCAAAAAAAGTAGCTCAAGAAGCGGAGGTTTTTCTGGTCTCCTCGGAGGAAACCAGCGTCCAGTTCGAGGCTAACCGCCTGAAGCATGTCCAGAGCCGGCAGAGCCAGGCAGTCTCCCTGCGGGTTATCAAGAACGGCCGCATCGGCTACGCCAGCTCGACAACAACCGAAAATTCCCAGGAGCTGGTGAATATGGCGGTGGAGACCGCCCAGTTCGGCCAGAAGGCTGAGTTTGAGTTCCCCTCTCCGACCGCTTACAAGGGGGTCAGAATCTTCGATGCCTCCGTGGCCAAAGTGTCCCCGGAGACGATGACCGGACTCGGTGAAAAAATGATAAGCACGGTGAGAAAGGGCACTCCAGGGCTGCTCTGCGAGGGGGGAGTGGGTCGGAGCACGACGACGGTCAGCATAATGAACTCGCGGGGCGGGCAGGCAAGCTACAAAGAAAGCCATTTCAGCCTGGGCATAGAGGGGCAACTGGTGCGGGATACCGACATGCTTTTCGTCGGGGACAGCCAAAGCTCCTGCCGCCCGATACTGGAAACCAGCGAGGTAACTGGCATAATCCTGAAACAACTGGAGTACGCCAGGACCCAGGCGCCAGTCGCTACCAAACCGATGCCCGTTATTTTTACAACCCAGGGGGTAGCCAGCGCCCTGGTATCGCCCCTGATGGCCGCCTTCAACGGCAAGACCGTGCTGGAAGGGGCCTCACCTATCGGCAGCAAGCTTGGCCAACTGGTTTTCGATAAGAGATTTTCTCTCAGGGACGACCCTCTGGTTTCTTATAGACCATCTAGCCGTCCCTGTGACGATGAGGGCGTGCCCAGCCAGCGCACGCCCCTGGTTACGCGGGGGGTAATCAGCAACTTCCTTTACGACCTGCAGACGGCCGGGCTGGCCAAGACCAAGAGCACAGGCAATGGCAGCCGGGGGCGGGGAGCCCTGCCTGCCCCGTCGCCGAGCGCCTTCATTATTACCCCGGGCAAGACTACCTTCGACGAGATGGTCAGCGACATCAAAGAAGGGCTGGTTGTCGAGCAATTGATGGGCGCTACCCAGGGAAATGTGCTGGGCGGTGACTTCAGCGGCAACCTCCTTTTAGGTTACAAGATAGAAAATGGTAAAATAGTAGGTAGAGTGAAGGATACGATGGTCTCGGGGAATATTTACAAGCTGCTGAAAGACATCGCCGCCATCGGCAGCGAGTCCCGCTGGGAAGGCAGCTTCCTGAACACGCCGCCCATTTACCTGACCAATGTATCGGTGGCGAGTTAATAGCCAAGATACAAGATACAAATTACGACAACTAAATGACAAGTCAAAGTTGACATTGGAATTTTGATATTTGGGTTTGTTTAGGGTTTAGAAATTAGGATTTAAGTTATGAGTGAGTTAGTCAAGCTATATGCCCGGCCGAAGCTTAATACGCCCAATCTGATTGCGGCCTGGCCTGGCATTGCCAATGTCTCGCTTCTGGTGGCTGCCTACCTTGAGAAGAAGCTGGACTTCAAACCCCTGGCGGAAATCGAGGCGTCCCGCTTTTTCGACCCCATCGGAGTCATGGTCAGGGGGAGCGTGGTCGAGGCGCCGCAGTTCCCTGAAAGCCGTTTTCTCTACTGGAAAAACAAGAACGGCGGCAGCGATGTTATCCTCTTTATCGGCGACGACCAGCCGATGAACAAGAGCTACGAACTAGCTAACTGCGTCCTCGATGTCGGGGCGCGGTTTCAGGTCAAGAGAATCTATACACTGGCGGCCGCCAAGACTCGGATGCACCATACCGAGCAGCCCAAAGTCTGGGGGGTTGCCACCGTGCCGGAATTAATCGCGGAACTGAAGAGGTTCGGTCTACTGCAAAGGGGCAACCTGCAAATCTCCGGGCTGAACGGGATACTGCTGGGGGTGGCCAAGGAGAGACAAATCGAGGGCATTTGCCTGCTGGGTGAAGTGCCCAGCTATGCCAGCCGCGTAGAAAACCCGATGGCAGCCCTGGCCATACTCGGAGCGCTTTCTCAGATGCTGGGCATCGAAGTCGATAGCCGCGAACTGGCGCAGATAGCCACTGAAACCAAAGAGAAAATGAAAGAAGCGGCCGCTCAAGCCATGGGAGAGTACATCGACCTCTTTACCGAACCTATCTGGGAACAAGGGCAAGAAGAGGAAGGGGAAGAGGGCGAGGAAAACTAGCGCTATGGAACCCACGATACCAGCAGCAGTCAA